>JAFDJC010000151.1 GCA_019307665.1 Deltaproteobacteria bacterium
TTTCCCTTAAACGGTTTGTGACGGTTACAAGGTCTGCTGCCTCATGCTGGTTGAAAAGCTCAGATGCGGCTTCGAAAATGATCTGATGGGTGGACCTGTAAAAATCTTCTGAAGAAATGATGTCAATGATATCAAACAGCTTGTTGTTATCAAGAAGTATTGCGCTCAAAATCGATTCCTCGGCTTCAATACTATGGGGTGGGAGCTTATGAAGCGAGGGATCTTTTACTGTTCCTGGCCTGCCGGCCGCCGCAAACTTACGATCACTTCTGTCTCTGGTTGAACTTGAAAGTGTCATCTAGAATTTACCGGATTCCAGTTTTTTACTCAGAATGTCGACCTGCCTTTTTACAGGACTTTTAATCTTTAACTCTTTTGTAATAGCATTGATTGCATGTATAGCCGTGGCATGCTGGCGGTTAAAACTTTTTCCTATGGCCTGTAAGGGCTGATCAGTATATTTGCGGGAGAGATAGATAGCAACCTGACGGGGCCTTACAACCTCCTGCCTGCGGGAACGTGAAACAATATCTTTCATAGATATGCTGAAATCACTGCATACCAGTTTTTTAATAGATTCAACAGTAACAGACTTTTTTCTTCCAGCAAGATTTTTTACAACACTCTCTGCAAGATTAAGATCAATAGGCGCCCCGAGAAGAGATGACTTTGCCGCAACTCCAATCAGTCCGCTCTCAAGCTGCCTTACATTATCAGAAAGTTCACCGGCCAGGTACTCGGTGACATCTGAAGGAATGCGATAACCTTTTCGCTTCGATTTTTGCCTAAGGATTCTAACTCTTGTGGAAAAATTAGGCGGTTCAATATTTGAAATAAGACCACATGAAATTCTTGAACGGAGCTGTTCGCTCATCTTGGGTATTTCTGAAGGAAGATAACAGCTGGTGAAAATGATCTTCTTTTTTGCTTCAAGCAGATAATCCAGGGCCAAGGCGAGTTCAAGCTGGGTCCTTTCCTTTCCCGTCAAAAAATGGACATCCTCGAGAAGCAGTACATCGCATTGGGACTGGTATTTTTTTTTGAATTTTTCAATTGAATTATGCCTAAACGCATGAATCATTTCACCGGCAAAATCTTCGGCTGTTATATAACATACTCGATCTTCTGGATAATTGGCAAGGATCTGCTGTCCTATTGCCTGGGACAAATGACTCTTTCCAAGGCCTGTTTTTGATAAAAGGTATAATGCATTCTGTCCTGCATTCTTTTTTGAGGCAAGGGAAAGGGCTGCTGAATATGCAAAGTCGTTGCTCATACCGACAACAAAATTATCAAAAGTAAAGTCTTTTTGAAATATTCGTTTTGCTTGTATATCACCGCTTATATCAGAAAAATGGAGCTGGCGTGCTCCAGGCACACTTTTTTGATTCTTTACAGGTGCGGTTTCAAATCGTGTACCCTTGTCTGTTTTGTGGTCGCCATTATTTTTGGAGACCTCAATTACCAGCCCTTTTTCTTTACCTGACAAATTGTGTATTTCAGATTCGATAAGGCTAACATAGCTTTTATTCACTTTTTGTTTGATAATCGAATTGGGGCAGGATAGGACAAAAGAACCGTTCTTCACCCCTTCAGGTCTTAATGGCTCGATCCACATTCCATAGCTGTGGCTGGGTATCTGTTCTCGCAGTGAAGCCTTAACCTTTTCCCAAAAATTTACCATATCAACATTATTCCAATAAAAACCATATTATCGTAACTCCAACAAAAAATAAAATGGCATCAGCCCAGCAGAAAACAATAAAAATCATGAAAATTAGGGTCTTTTCAAGGGTTATCTCAAGTTATCAGAAGACAACCAGAACAAGTTGACATCCTGATTAGTCCATATCCTAGATGGAGTCAAATCAGATAAAGACTATTTTAGCAGACATTTGAAGCACATTATAAACACTATTCAACCTATTGTTTTTTCATTATATTTTTATTGCCAATTTGCAACTATTCCGAAATACATTATATTTTAAACATTACTTTTTTTTAAGTATTTTAATGATATGCGTCCGGATTCAAGTATTTTAAAAAATATCGTTTTCTTCTATTTTCTCCAAATAGCTCTTATTTCATCCTATTTACATAATAAATTCAAACAATGTTTTTTTAAAAAAACAATTCTCAAAATATTGTCCGGTATTTTAAATGCTTTACCTTTTCATAATCGTCAGAATTTTGACTCCTTAGAATTTTAATTGAAAAAAAAAAATCCACTCTGTATTATCACAGACTGCATTCTTTGCGACAATTTTTTTTTAGGAGTTTTCATGCAACAGATTCGACCTATTATCGGCATTACAATGGGGGATCCGGTGGGCATCGGGCCTGAAATAATTCTTCAAGCGCTCAAAGACCCTTTGATATATCAAACCTGCCGCCCCTTTGTGCTGGGAGATATTCATATTCTAGAATCGGCAGCAGGCTGTATAAAAAATAGCCCCGACCTTTTGGCTATAGCCCATCCCCAATCTGCTAAGTATATCTACGGGAAAATTGATGTAATGGTATTGTCCGACCTTGATCCTGATAGTATAAAATGGGGAAAACCTGATGCATCAACAGGAAAAGCAATGATAGAATATATAACAACGGCAATTGACATGGCGACTGAAAAAAAAATCGACGCAATGGTTACCTGCCCTATCAACAAGACTGCCATGAAGCTTGCTGGGAGTGAGTTTACCGGCCACACTGAAATGCTTGCTGAAAGAACAAGCACCGACAAATATGCCATGATGCTTGCCGGCAGTAAATTAAAAGTTGCTCTGGTCACAATCCACGAACCTATAGCTAAAGTGGCGTCTATGCTTAAAACCGATAAAATCATTTCGGTTATTGAACTTACCGATCAGGAACTGTATAGAAGGTTCAATGTAGCCTCCCCTCATATTGCAGTTGCAGCGTTGAATCCGCATGCCGGTGAAAACGGACTTTTTGGTGATGAGGAGAAAAGAATCATCGAACCGGCCATAAAAATCGCCCGTAAAAAAGGATTAAATGTCTCAGGGCCGATCTCCCCTGACACGCTTTTTTTTCCTCCTGTTTCAGATCAATTCGATGCAGTGGTATGCATGTATCATGACCAGGGCCTGATACCTTTCAAGATGATCCATTTTACCGATGGAGTCAATATTACCCTCGGACTTCCGATAATCAGGACTTCCGTCGACCACGGCACGGCATACGATATTGCCGGGAACGGCAAGGCAGATCCGGGTAGCCTTATAGCGGCAATAAGATCGGCAGCTGACCAGGTTGCTTGTATTTCGGAACAATAAATTTTTTGAGGAAAGAACAGACATACATGGAATCGGACAAAATCATTATCAGGGGAGCCAGACAGCACAACCTGAAAAATATAGATGTTGAGATACTGCGAAATCGACTTGTGGTGATCACGGGTCTCTCAGGTTCAGGTAAATCATCTCTTGCATTCGATACGCTTTACGCCGAAGGACAAAGAAGATATGTAGAATCGCTTTCCGCATATGCAAGGCAGTTCTTGGGGCGTATGGACAAACCTGATGTCGACATGATTGAAGGGCTATCACCTGCAATCGCCATTGAGCAGAAAAGCGCCGGCCATAACCCGCGTTCCACAGTCGGAACCGTTACTGAAATTTACGATTACCTTCGTCTGCTCTATGCCAGAGTAGGCACACCACACTGTCACAAATGCGGAAAACCAATCAGCTCTCAAACCATCGATCAGATTATTGACCAAATACTTTCTTTGCCGGACAAAACAAAATTTATTATCATGGCGCCTCTTGTTTCAGGCCAGAAAGGAACCCACGAAAAACTTCTGAAACGACTCAAAAAAGAAGGGTTTTCACGCGTCAGGATTGATAATGAAATAAAAGATATCGAAGATGTAGGCACACTTAAAAAGAATAAAAAACATACCATCGATGTTGTTGTGGACCGCCTTGTCATGAAAAATAACATCAGGAACCGGCTTGCGGATTCCATTGAACTTGCCATGTCACAATCTGATGGTTTTGTCCTTGTTGATATCGTGAATGCCGACCCGATTCTCTTCAGTGAGAATTCAGCCTGCGCAGACTGTGGTGTAAGCTATCCCGAATTCACGCCTGCAAGCTTTTCGTTCAATTCCCCAAAGGGCGCCTGCCAAAACTGTGACGGCCTTGGATCCACCACCGAGTTTGATCCTGATCTCATCATACCGAACCAAAAACTTACGCTCCGCGAAGGTGCCGTAGGTATTTGGGCCAACCGTAATTCCGTTCAGTTTGCGGAATTTTTAGATGCCCTGACTATTCATTACGGTGTGGACATCTATACACCTTATCACAAACTTCCCGACACTTTTAAAGAAGTACTGCTGTATGGATCAGGAGATAAAGAGATACCGTTTTACTTCGAGAGGAATGGAAGAAGAGTCATATACAGAAAAAAGTTTGAAGGGATCATTCCAAATCTTGAGCGAAGATATATTGAAACCGATTCATTCCAGACCAGGGAGGAAATTAAAAGATATATGAATTTTCGGCCATGCCCTGAATGCGGGGGTAAAAGGCTAAACCGCGCAGGCAGATCCGTCAAGGTTGGCGGTATCGGCATATCGGAAGCTACGGCCCTCTCCATCTCCGAAGCAAATGCTTTTTTCAACACCCTTAAGCTTCCCGAAAAAAAAAATATTATTGCATCGAGAATATTGAAAGAAATTTCAGAACGGCTAAGCTTTCTTGAAAATGTTGGTTTATCATACCTTTCAATCGACCGGACAGCTTCAACACTTTCGGGCGGCGAAAGCCAGAGGATCAGGCTCGCCACACAGATCGGTTCAAAATTAACAGGTGTGCTCTACGTACTCGACGAACCAAGTATAGGTCTTCATCAACGTGACAACAGGCGTTTACTTGCCACACTCCTGAACATGAGGGATCTTGGAAACACGGTATTGGTGGTCGAGCATGATGAAGAAACGATTATGTCCGCCGACCAGGTCATTGATATGGGTCCTGCGGCAGGTATAAACGGCGGCAATATAGTTTTTTCCGGCAAGCCTAAAGATCTCTTAAAATCCCGGGACTCCCTAACCGGCAAGTATTTTTCAGGCAAAGAGAAAATTGACACGCCGGATAAAAGGCGCACCGGCAACGGCAGCAAACTGATTATTAAAGGTGCATCTGAAAACAACCTTAAACACATTCAGGCTGAATTCCCCCTTGGATGTTTTATCTGTGTCACCGGAGTATCAGGGTCGGGAAAATCTACACTTGTGCTGGAAACACTTCACAGAATGCTGGTGCAGAGGCTTTATCAGGCAAGGATACCTGCAGGTAAATTTGAGGAAATCTCAGGACTTGAAAACCTTGACAAGGTTGTCCATATCGACCAGTCTCCCATTGGAAGAACCCCGAGGTCTAATCCCGGCACATATACCGGCTTCTTTACCTTTATTCGAGAGCTTTTTTCAAGAACAGAAGAATCAAGAATGCGGGGATACAAACCCGGCAGATTCAGTTTTAATGTTAAGGGCGGCAGATGTGAAGCCTGCAGCGGAGACGGCATCATCAAGATTGAAATGCATTTCCTACCGGATGTATATGTTGTGTGCGATGTCTGCAAAGGAAAAAGATACAACCGTGAAACACTTGAAGTCAGATATAAGGGTAAAAATATTGCCGAAGTTCTTGACATGACGGTTAATCAGGCAATATTATTTTTCGGCAAGATCCGAAATATCAGATCAAAACTCCAGACACTTGTGGATGTCGGACTCGGCTATATTCACATAGGCCAACCAGCCACAACCCTTTCCGGCGGTGAGGCCCAGCGTGTTAAGCTATCACGGGAACTCAGCAAAAGAGGAACCGGACGCACTGTATACATACTCGATGAGCCCACAACAGGACTTCACATAGACGACATCAAAAAACTGTTAGTGGTTCTTGGCAGGCTGGTGGATTCAGGAAATACGGTTATTGTCATTGAGCACAATCTTGATGTCATTAAATGTGCTGATTATGTCATTGATCTGGGACCCGAGGGCGGAGATGAAGGGGGCTACATCGTGGGCACAGGCACTCCCGAACAGATCGCGGCAATCAAATCTTCTCATACAGGACATTTCTTGTCTAAAATTCTTAAGTAGGCGCGCCTTGGATTTCATCAAAACAAAGAATGAGCTTCTTGCAGCAATATACAACAGGAATTTCGACAAATTTGAAAACCTATACAATTCCTTTGCAATTACAATTGCAAAGCAGGACAACTTTTCCGAAGAAGAACAGAAGGCAATAAACCAGATCCGGTCTGCCATATCGAAGTTTTCAAAAAAAAATAGTTTCAACTGCACTGATGATTTTCAGAATTCTAAAAAACTAATACAAAATAAAATGTCAGGGTTTGTCAGAAGGCAAATAAAAAAACCTGAATATGTTGAGCTTGGTTCATGGTTTAAAAAACTTGGTCTTTCAAAGAAGCGTTATCACATAATGCTCAAAACGACAGCAATGGTTCAGATGTCAGTCGGGTGCAGCAATTGCTGCAGACGATGCAATGAGTGGGCGCTTCCAGGCCCAAGAAAGCATTTCTCATTCAATACCGCAAAAATGATCATAGAAAATCTGTTCGACACCGACAATAAAACGTTTTCCCTGTATGGTGCATCTGATCCCCTGGATTGGGAGCACAAAAATAACGACATAACCGATATTCTCGCATACATGGAACGCCATGGATATCAACCTGAATTCGGTCTGCTGACTAAAATTCCCAGGAGCACTGAAAAAATAGCTGAAAAACTTTTAGCATCAGGGGCTGACGTGGCTGTCAGCATTACTTCCAAAAATAAATTAAAAATCAATATCATAGAAAAAAGAGCCGGTAAAAAGTTTGCGGCCCAACATGATGTTGAGCATCTTGAAATTCCAGCTGGACTCGATGAGGATTTTTCAAGTGTCAAACCATCGATAACCGATTACTACGGAACTGAAATAACGCCGGAAGGGGCTTCGCTTGTCATCCCTGCTTTTACAAGTGCGCTGAATCCGACCGGTCAGCACCGGATACCTGTCTCTTCAAAAACCCCATATTTTCTGGATAAAATTATTGGAAGAGATGCCCTGACAATTGAATACTTCAAACCATTAAGGGCGATTGACATTAAGGGAAATAAAATCACTCTTAAAAAACTTCTTAATGTGCAGATAGAAAATATTCTTCTGGACAATAGCGATGAACAGGTGACACCGCCTGGAATGATGAACCTTAATGAATACTTCAGGACGTTTGACGCCGACGCTGTCAAGCAAAGAAAAAAAATGGCTTCATCCGTAATAAAAAGGCTAAAGGGAAAAATGCTGAAAAACTGTCAAGACACTGAGAGCAAACAAAAAGACCTGAAACGCTTCAAAAAACAGGTCGACTGTTATCTCGATTTTTGCAGCATGGAACGTATTGTAAAATATAAAATAGCAACGTTCTCGTTTTATTTACATTCCATTGCAGACTATTTGAATCGCCACCCGGCTGAAAAGGACATTGTTTTGTTTCTCAGGCGGAAAGACAGAAAATGTGTTAAAAGATACAGCAAAGACATAGAATCCACACTGAAACAATCTGATTCCAATACATATGATATCTTCCAGCCTCT
>JAFDJC010000152.1 GCA_019307665.1 Deltaproteobacteria bacterium
CGCCAGCATTTTTCTCAAGGTTTCATCTGTGAAAAAATTGCTTTCTTTTATTCTTTCTATTGCGTTGTCAATCTCACCATCTTCTATACGTATACCCAACTCTTTTATCTGCTGTTCTGAAAGCTTTTTCTCCACAAGTTGATTCAGAACGTCCTCCCTTAATTTAAATATCATTTCCTGTCTTCTTTCATCAGAAGAGCTGTAATTATTGACCTTGCCGGTATAAGATTCAAGAGCTTCATTCAGTTCTGAGAGCAATATAATTTCATCATTTACCTTTGCAACGATTCTATCTACGACTTCAGGGATTTCAGCTTCTTGGGTAAGTACAGGCTTTGCAAAGGACAACAGAAACAGGATCGAAAATAAAACAGCCCATTTAAAATTCTGTATTCTTTTTACTAAAAGCATATTATTTTCATCTCCATATGTTCATGATCCGATCATTTTATTCCACATTTTTTTATTAATATCAATAGTATACTCTTTTTGAAGATTCTCCATCCAGCCATTATATAGATCTTCAGCCTTTTTACGGCGAATATCTTTAATAATAGACTCATCGACATCCTTAAGATCTTTATGCAAATGCGATTCGGCAATCTTTTTATTGTGACTTGTCTTGTAATATTTTGATATATCTTCAGGAGTTATCGAAATTTTATTTTGTAGTTCCGTTTTTAAGAATTTTTTAATCAAGAGACGAACTTTTAACCTTTTTTTCCATGACTCAAACGAGATGGCGTTTTCAAGAAACGCCTGCTTAAACTCGTCTTCAGGGTAGTCCTCTTTTATTAAGACAATAGCAGCGTTCAGTTCTTCATCGGAAATTGCTATACCCAGCTCCGAAGCTTTAACGGTAATAACCATCTCTTCGATCAGCTGATTCAGAAGGCGCAACATTATAGATTTTGATACATCGGAACCTTGAATTTCATTATGCGGATAAGCGGTCTTTGCAATCTCGAGGGCATTGTTGTAATCGTGTGCTGTCAGCCTATGCTCACCTATCTTGATAAGATAAGTTTCCGCCTTTTTTGAACCTGAATCTCCGCACCCGGTCATGCCGTTCAATAAACAGATGACGCATGCTGTAAAGGCAATAAATATTAAAAACTTTTGCACTTTTGTATTCGGGCTGCCTAACAAAAACATTTTTAAAGTACCTGATTGTGCGTTGAAATAGTTTTTTATAAAACTTTAGACGCTAACACGGTGAGCTATTTCCTTCAAGATATTTCTTGTTTCGGCAAGAAGTGCATTTATGCCAATACTTGACAACTTGATTTTTAAAACATTGTCAGGTGTGAACCGGTATCGGCCAGGATCCTTTTCTATAATATCGATGATGCCAAAAGGGTTTTTTTGATGAATTTCAGAAAAATACAGGGAGAGGTTTTTTTCTGAAAGATCCAGTCGCCTGATACCACCTTTTATTGAAAGCACTTTCAGCATGATTTTTAAAAGAAGATTTGTTGTTTCAGCCGGTAAAGGGCCATATCTGTCGGTGAGTTCTTCTTTGAATTCGGATATTTCTTTTAAATCCGTCATTTTTGCCAGTCGCCGATAGGCTGAAAGGCGCTGGTCTATATCGGTAACGTAGGACTCAGGAATAAATGCAGACAGATCCATGTTTATTTCAGGCTCAAGCTTGTCAACAACAGGTTCACCTTTCAATTCTGATATCGCATTTTCAATAAGCTGTAGAAACATATCATAACCGACAGCAGCAATATGCCCTGATTGTGAAATGCCCAATGCAGCTCCTCCGCCTCTTATTTGCAGGTCACTCATTGCTATCTGAAAACCTGAACCAAGGTCACTGTATTCCATCAGGACTTTGAGGCGTTTCCCTGCATTTGGGCTGAGTGCTTTATCCTTGGGTATAAAGAGATATGCATATGCCTGCTCATCTGCTCTTCCGACTCGCCCCCTTAACTGGTATAGCTGGGCAAGCCCGAACCTGTCAGCCCTGTTGACAAGGATAGTGTTGGCAGAAGCGATATCAAGTCCGGATTCCACAATAGTTGTGCATACAAGCATATCGATTTTCCGGTTGATGAATTTAAGCATTATATTTTCAAGCTCATTTTCCTTCAAGCGTCCATGGGCAACGTTTAAACTCGCTTCAGGCACAAGTTTTCCAAGCCGTTCAGCAACCGAAGTGATGGAATGGATGTTGTTGTGGATAAAGAAGATCTGTCCTCCTCTTTTCAGCTCTTTTCTAATTGCTTCAGCAACAATATTATCGTCAAATTCGGAAATATAGGTAATGATCGGATGGCGCTCTTCAGGAGGCGTGGATATGACACTAATGTCACGAACACCCATCAGGGACATATGAAGCGTTCGGGGAATAGGGGTTGCTGTCAGAGCGAGAACATCGACTATGCTTCTCATTTTTTTCAACTTTTCTTTGTGTTTTACGCCAAAACGCTGTTCTTCGTCGAGCACAAGCAGCCCAAGATCTTTAAACCCCACATCTTTTTGAAGAAGTCTGTGGGTGCCGATGGCAATATCAATTTTTCCCTGTTTGAGCCTGTCGACAATACTTTGCTGCTCCTTTTGGGATCTGAAACGGTTAAGGCATTCAATAATGACCGGATATCTCTTAAATCGTGTACGGAATGTTTTTAAATGCTGTTCTGCGAGAATGGTTGTCGGCACCAGGACAGCGACCTGCTTTCCATCACACACTGCTTTGAAAGATGCCCTTAAGGCAACTTCTGTCTTACCGTAACCGACATCTCCACAGACCAGTCTGTCCATTGGCGTATGTGACTCCATATCGTTCAGGACATCATCTATGGCTTTAATCTGGTCGGGTGTTTCATCATAGTCAAAGCCTGCTTCGAAATCCTGAAAGTAGTTGTCATTTCCGCTAAAGGCAAAACCTTTTTTGACTTTTCGACCGGCATAGAGACTCAGGAGTTCCCCTGCAATCTTTTCCACAGCCTCCATGGCTTTTCTTTTGACCCTGCTCCATGCCTTGCCGCCCATTTTATCGAGTATGGCAGATATGCCGTCGACACCGAGGTATTTCCGGATGACATTCATTCTCTCAACTGGCAGATATAATTTGTCCCCGTCTTTATAGAGTATCAGAAGAAAATCACCGGTAACCCCGTCAAGGCTCAGCTTTTCGAGTCCATGGTATTGCCCTATTCCATGGTCATTGTGAACTACGAGATCACCTTTTTTAAGGTCTTCAAACTCAAGGAGGCTTGTCTGGATTTTCTGTTGCCGAACTTTTTTTCTTCGGCGTTTTTTTCCGAATATCTCATCTTCGGTAATGACAGCCAATGATTCCTGCTGCCAGATAAAACCGGCAGATACCCTTCCGGTGCAGATATAGACCATTCCCCTGTTTCTTGAAATATCCGGTAAGCCTTTAGACATGAACGAGTTAATACTGTAAGGTTCAAGGAGTGAATTAAGACGGTCTGTCTGAGACTTTCTGCACACTAAAAGAGTCGTACACCCGCTTTTTTTATTTTTATCTATCCATTCCGCAAGGGGCAAGAGTATCCGTTCTTTCTCCGGTGGGTCTCTCAGTACTGATACAATATCATTGTTGTCTTTCACGTTCCAATAAACAATGCTTTTCTGCGAATCATTTCCGAATTCAGGCTTTGATACAGGCAAGGGGTCCAGTACAACAGGGTCGGAATCATCTATATATTTTTTTATCTCCTGCGGCTCAAGGTATAAGTCCTTAAAATCTGAATGCAGCCGTTCTTCTCTTTTTTCGTTGGCGAGGTTTTGTGCAACCTGTTCGGCTGCTTCCATTGTCGCTTCTTTTAAGCCGGAGGTGTTTGCAAGTATAAAACGGGTATTTTCCGGAAGATATGTAAAAAATGTGTCGAGCTCTTTGTAAATAAGCTGCATGAGGCTTTCTATGCCCGGAAACACACCTTCGTTTTTTATCCGTTCAATCAGTTCTTTTGCTCTGACAGCAGGGATGTCTAACTCCGACCTTCTGATCCGTATTCTTTCTATAATTGAAGCAAGGTTTTCTTTTTTTAAAATAACTTCTCTGGCAGGCAGAATGGTTGCTTCGTATGTATTTTTCAATTTTCGCTGACTTGCCGCAGAAAAAAATCTTAAAGATTCCACGGTATCTCCGAAAAATTCTATGCGCAGCGGATCGTCATACATTGGTGAAAAGACATCAAGAATTCCACCACGAACTGAAAAATCACCCGGTTCTTCAACAATTGCCGAACGAACGTATCCTGCATAAAGCATTTTACCGGTCAGCAGATCCCTGTCGGTTTCTTCTCCCTCCATGAGTGGCTCAGCAAAGTCAAGGAGCTCTTTTTTGGGAATCAGCTTTTGGTGAAGCGCTGCCGGAGTTGTAACTATTACAGGTGGGATGTGACTCTGGGTTATCAAATAGAGAATTCTAATGCGCTTAGCTGTTTCCTGGCTGCTGAATGAAATCAGGTTCTGCGATAGAATATTGTACGGCTGGAACAGCCAGAGAGGCGGAGTTAGCGGGCATAAAAAAAAATCAAGATCTTCGAGAAATCGTTCAGCTTCTTTTGCGGTTTGGGTGACGACAACCAGAGGTGTTTTCAGTTGACGGTAAAGGCATGATACAGCATACGCTCTTTCCGAACCGACAAGACCGGTCCAGCAAGCCGGGTTTCTGCCTTCAGCCATTTCACTTATTAGATGTGATATCTGTCTGTCTTGATTGTTTTGCATTATCCTTTTATGCTGTCCGATTTAACTCCCTGTCTGAAGCATTCATTCGCAGGATGAAAAGAGAAAGGATTTTCCAGATGTGTATTGTGCGAAGAAAAACGGTTGCCCATTTGTTAAGTATCTCGTTGTATTTCCACAAAAAAATAATTTTAATCAATTACTAATGAATAAATTTGATCAAGGTGTATTATGTAAAAAAATAATTGTCAATCGGTTTGACCCGGACTTTCCTCAAATTTCGACCTGCAAACAATGTAGAATGCTAAATGTATTTACAACACAATTTCACGAACGTCCTCTTAGATTCCCGGCCTGATTTGAGGACGCTGTGTGCTGCGCAAAAGGTTGGTATGCGGCGTTATCCAACAATTACACAATTTAATTTTACGATGTATGCTCTGTAACGATCAGATTCTTAATTTTGATAAATATTTTGTCCCCGATCCCTTTCACCTGTTTCAGGTCCTCTACGGCTTTAAACGGGCCGACTTTCTGCCTGTGCCTGACTATTCTTTCGGCAATAGCTGGTCCTATTCCGGGAAGTTCGGTAAGCTGCGATTCGCTTGCAGTATTGATGTTAATTTGAGAAGTGCCTGCCTGGTCGGAGGCTGTCGTTTCCTGGGCCGGCAAAATAGTCGGTATCAGTGCCAGTATGGCGATTGCAATGCAAATCGATGATAAGCGAATAAAAAGATGATTATTCATAGCTGTTCTCCTTTTAATGATTTGATGGCTTCGTAAAAAGCCCAATTCCTGTGTTGCGCTGCATCCTGAATTCATTCGATGTACTATAAGTACAACTCATTCTTCAGGACTTGCGCGCTTTGAACTTGAACTTTTTTCTTTGCCATCCCAATGTCAATGATTTTACCCTTTAATTAACTGATAAGCCGCATACCGCTTCCTTATTCCTCCTTTCTGTTGCTGGTTCAAAACCGGCCGCTGCAATTATTGCGCTAAAACGAGAAAAAAGTTTAGGCGGTTTCTATTTCAGCCATACACAAAGGAAGAACATGAAAAAAATCGTAAAAATTAAATATTGATAAAACGTTAAATGATATATGTAAAGGTGATGATGTTTGTCAAGACATTATATTATATGGATCAATTTTATTGACTTATTATTGATCCTCCAGCATATTTGCGAAATAATATTGTTTAGTAACACGGGGCTTTCTATTTAACCGGGGAGGATCCATGTCATATCAAAATATTTCATTCAGTGTTGATCATGGTATAGCTGTTCTAAGGCTCGATATGCCGGAGACCAGAAATGCCATTACCGGCGCGGAGGCTATTGCGGAAATCGAGGATGTGTGCCTTAAAGTTAATAAAAATTTGGATATAAAAGTGCTGATTATCACTGGAACGGACCCGGCATTCTCTTCAGGGGGCAACATCAAGGACATGAAAGCAAAAAAAGGAATGTTCCGGGGAACTCCGGCCGGGATAATGGAAAGCTACAGAAGGAATGTCCAGCGGATACCTCTGGCCGTGCATGGAGTTGAAGTACCTGCCATTGCAGCAGTAAACGGCCCGGCTATAGGGGCGGGATGTGATCTTGCACTGATGTGTGACATAAGAGTGGCCTCTGAGAGTGCTAAGTTCGGGGAGACGTTTTTGAATGTGGGACTGATTCCGGGTGACGGGGGCGCTTATTTTTTACCACGTGCTGTGGGAATGGCAAAGGCCTGCGAGTTGACATTCACAGGAGACGTAATTGATGCCGGGGAAGCGCTCAGAATAGGACTTGTCAATTATGTTACGCCGCATGACAATCTGATGAACAAATCCATGGAACTGGCTGGGAAAATAGCTTCAAAGCCTTCCGAAGCCCTGAGGATGTCAAAGCGGCTGATCCATATGGGGCAGTATGCAACCTTGCCTCAGCTTCTGGAGCAGTCGGCGGCGTACCAGGCACTGTGTCACCATACCGAGGATCATATGGAGGCTCTGGACGCTTTTTTTCAAAAAAGAAAACCTGTGTACAAAGGCAGGTAAAAGGACTGACATGAGACATCCCGAGATTGATAGATCCCTTTTTGTAACGAACAGGGAAAGACTGGCCAAAAATCTCAAACCATTATCGCTTGTTGTTTTTAATTCGACTGATGTTGTTCCTGTTAGCGCTGACAGGACACATCCATTTCTACAGGATACGGATCTGTTTTATCTTTCGGGAATAGACCAGGAAGAAACGATTCTTGTCCTTTGTCCTGATGCAAAGGATAAGAAGCACCAGGAGGTACTGTTTGTAAAGGAAACCAGTAAAGAGATTGCCGTTTGGGAAGGTCAGAAGTTATCAAAAAACGAAGCATCTGAAGTCTCAGGTATAAAAACAGTCTGCTGGACTAATGAATTTGACACTATTTTCAGGCAGCTTGCCTTTTCATCGGACTATATATATCTTAACACCAATGAACACCTGCGGGCAGAACATGCAGTCGAGACAAGGGAAATACGTTTCCTGAAATGGTGTAAAAATAATTTTCCTTTGCATAAATATGAAAGAGTCGCCCCCCTTATGCATACTTTGAGATCGGTTAAGTCTGCTGCAGAACTGGATTTAATCAGGCATGCCTGTCAAATTACCGGAAAAACCTTTGAGAGGCTTTTAGACTTTATAAAGCCTGGTGTTTGGGAATACGAAATCGAGGCGGAAATCTATCATGAATTTTTAAGAAACAGGTCAAGAGGGCCGGCATATCACCCTGTGATTGCTTCTGGTGCAAATTCCTGTGTGCTGCATTATATTAAAAACAACTGTCAGTGCATGGAAAACGATATCCTTTTGATTGATTTCGGAGCAGAATATTCCGGTTATGCTTCAGATGTCACCAGGACCATACCTGTCAACGGTCGTTTCACCGAAAGGCAGAAAGATGTTTATAATGCTGTG
>JAFDJC010000368.1 GCA_019307665.1 Deltaproteobacteria bacterium
GTAGAGTATACAAAACGTTTAATTGATATAACGCGGTATGCTGACATGCATTCAAATGGAGGTAACAAAATGGCTCGTCTTAAAAAAATGACAAAACCTGAAAGAATACATCTTGAAAGTGTAAACTGCCCAACCAGGCCAGGACTCACATAAAAGTGAGGCGCTTTCCAACTGGTTTTGGAACAAAACAATAGCAGGAGATATAATAAAACAATTAAGGAAGGTTTGTAAGAGCAGTAAAGACGGAATGATGCAGATTGTAGGCACAATATTGCTTGTACCTGCTGCACAAGTGCATCGTAAAAAAAAATAGAGTCTGTTATTTGGCAATATTTACGGTGGAACTACATACGTTTCATTTCCATCCGGTCTTGCAAGGGATATTGCTTTCGAATATGGTATCCCAAGTAAAAAACTTTATGATAAATTTTTTATAATAGAAGACAAAAATAATAGGAGCGGGAAAATGGATAAGCTGGACGCTATCTTTTCACCAAAATCGGTTGCAGTTCTGGGTGCATCAACAATTCCGGGAAAAGTAGGACACGATATTTTCGAAAACATCTTAAAAGGAGGATATACAGGAACGCTTTATCCTGTAAATCCGAAAGCCAAATCAATACAATGCATAAAGGCATATCCGACTATTCTTGATATACCTGATGAGGTGGACCTTGCAATGATCATCCTGCCGCCAAAAATAGCTTTAAAAGCTGTAGAAGGATGCATTGAAAAAGGTGTAAAGGGAATTGTTATTGTTTCAGCAGGATTCAGGGAAGTTGGCGGCGAAGGTCTTGAGATAGAAAACAGAATTTTTGATTTATGTAGTGAAGCCGGCATCCGCCTGGTAGGTCCGAACTGCCTGGGGGTGATCAATCCTCATAAAAACATACGGCTTAATGCCAGCTTTTCAGCCCGCATGCCGGCACAGGGAAACATTTCATTTATCTCTCAGAGTGGCGCCCTCTGCACAGCTGTTCTTGATTTTGCGGCTGACCGGGGTTTTGGCTTTTCTAAATTTATCTCTACCGGCAACAAAGCTGACGTTAACGAACTCGATCTTCTTCAATATTTTCACCATGATCTTGAAACCGAAGTCATAATGATTTACATGGAAGAACTCAAAAAAAGCGGGCAGCACTTTATTGACAAAATAAAAGAAATCACTTCAGGTGATCGTCCTACACCCGTCCTTGTAATCAAATCAGGCAGAACTTCTGCCGGATCAAAGGCAGCAGCATCGCATACAGGATCACTTGCAGGTACCGAAGCTGTATATGATGCTATTTTTGAAGAGTCCGGCATTATTCGAGTCGATTCTGTTAACGATCTTTTCGATTATGCAATCGCATTTGCTTCAAATAAAATGCCGGATGGGAACAAAATAGCCATTGTAACAAATGCCGGTGGTCCCGGGATTGTGGCAACCGATATAACAGTGACTTCAGGACTTGAGTTATCGGAATTTGACAGTGAAACCATCGAAGTTCTTTCAAGCCATCTCCCACCGACTGCAAATATCCACAATCCTGTGGACATAATAGGCGATGCGTCACAAGACAGGTATGAAAATGCCCTGAATGCAGTTATAAAGGACAAAAACGTCAATGGCGCGCTTGTAATACTCACACCGCAATCGATGACAAATGCTATCGGCACGGCAGAAGTTATAGCCAAAATATCAAAACGAACATCCAAGCCTATCATATGCAGTTTCATGGGAATTGTGGATGTTTCAGCTGGTGTAAAATATCTTCAGGAAAACCATATTCCTGTATACAGGTTTCCTGAAAACGCGGCCAGGGCACTCGGAAAGCTGTATGAGGCAAGACTATGGCTCGATCGACAACAACTTGCACAGTTTGAATTCAACCATGACATAAACCGTGCAAAAGAGATAATAAAATCGAACCTTGCAAAAGGCCGGACATATCTGGGAGAACTTGACGGGAGAGAGTTGCTGAAATGCTATGGATTCAATCTGCTTCCTATGGGACTTGCAAAAGATGAAGACGAAGCCGTTAAGCTTGCTGATGAAATGGGATATCCTGTTGTTCAAAAAATTGTATCCAAACAGATTTTGCATAAATCAGACGCAGGGGGAGTAAAAATCGGCCTTGAAAACGCCGAAAATGTTAGAGAAGCCTTTGCTGAAATAATCAAAAACGCCAAAAACTATGACCCTGATGCAAAGCTTGATGGTGTCCTTGTTCAAAAAATGGCTAAAGCCGGTGAGGAAGTTATCCTTGGCATGAATCGCTGTCAAGACTTTGGTCCCCTTCTCATGTTTGGCCTTGGTGGTGTGTTTGTAGAACTCTTCAAGGATGTTGTCTTCAGGCTGGCCCCCATCGGAAGGAATAATGCCAGGAGAATGGTCAGAAACATAAAAAGCTTTCCCCTGCTGAATGGTTTTCGCGGAAAACCTAAATCAGATATTGAAAGCATTCACAAACATCTTGTCAGTCTGTCTGATCTGGTTGTTGATCATCCGCAGATTAAGGAGATAGATATCAATCCTCTTCTGGTTCACAAAAAGGGTGAGGGATCGACGGTAGCAGATGTCAGGATTATTCTGAGTGAGACTGAAACCGGGGAATAGCATGTACAACTTTTT
>JAFDJC010000011.1 GCA_019307665.1 Deltaproteobacteria bacterium
CACTCAATAAATACAGATAGTTATAAAAAAAGTGACGAAAAAAACGACGCCAAAACCGTCCCAAACGAAAAAAAGGGCCAGGCAAGAATGACCTAACCCCTTGAATTTACTGGAGGCGGCAATCAGATTTGAACTGATGAATGTCGGTTTTGCAGACCGATGCCTTACCACTTGGCTATGCCGCCAAAAAAATGGAGCGGGAAACGGGATTTGAACCCGCGACTTCGACCTTGGCAAGGTCGCACTCTACCACTGAGTTATTCCCGCTCAGAAAATCGGTTATTTAGCGCTTTATCTTAATCTTGTCAATAACAAATCCTTCTATTCATTCATGAACAGCATTTTAAATCTCTTAAAGTAGTCATAACCGGACCAAAGTGTAAATACAAGTGCACACCATATAAGAAATGTTCCGATTGCATGCATATTAATGCCAAAATAGGGAGAATGTAAGAGAAGCGGTATGATTGCTGCAATCTGAAAACCGGTCTTATATTTTCCAAGATTAGATGCCGAAATGTCCTCTCCTTTTTCGGCAAGGACACTCCTCAGCCCTGTAACTGCAATCTCACGTCCGATAATCACGCAAACCATCCATGCCGGAACCCAGCCGTAAGATGTCATCATGATCAGGGGTGAAGAGATTAAAAGTTTGTCTGCAAGCGGATCCATTGCTTTGCCGAAATTCGAAACAAGCCCGTTTCGTCTTGCAAGAAACCCGTCAAAATAATCGGTTGCCGCCGCAATGCTGAACACCAGGGCTGCCATGAAGGTGCAAAACGTGTTGGGAAACAGCATGAAAACAATAATAACAGGGCTCGCTGCAATGCGAAACAGGGTTAGCTTGTTTGGATCGCTGATAATTTTTATAAATTTTTCTTTTTGAGACATCATCACTAAACCCAGTACTTAAAAACTGTTATTTTTTACCTGCCTTCTCCCAGTCGCTTAAAAATGCTTTGATACCTTTGTCGGTCATGGGGTGAGCAGCAAGCTTTGCCAGGACATTGAACGGGATTGTGGCGATATCCGCACCTATCAGCGCCGCATCAAGGACATGCAGCGGGTTCCGAATACTAGCCACTATGATTTCACTAGTATAACCGTAATTGCTGTAAATTTCAACAATTTGATCCACCAGAACCATACCTTCCTGGGCAAGATCATCCAGACGACCTATAAAAGGGCTTACAAAAGTTGCCCCGGCTTTGGCTGCCATCAACGCTTGAAGCGGAGAAAAAAGAAGGGTTACGTTGGTTTTAATATCCTCCGATGCCAGAATGCGGGTGGCCTTTATTCCATCTATTGTCATGGGAACTTTAATAACGATATTGTCATGTATCTTTGCCAGCTCCCGTGCCTCTTTGACCATTCCATCTGTGTCAAGGCTAATCACTTCAGCACTGATAGGGCCATCTACGATACTGCATATCTCTTTGATTATTGTCTGAAAGTCACCGCCTTCCCTTGCGATCAATGTTGGATTGGTCGTTACACCATCAACCATTCCCATACTATGGGCTTCTTTGATCTCGTCAATGTTGGCAGTATCAATAAAAAATTTCATGGAACAATACCTCCTTAATATTATTTTTTATTCATCTCTTGAATATACAGGTCTTTACATTCTTTGCTGCAAAAATAAAAAACCTCGCCATTGTTTTTAAAGTGCACACCATTCCGTTTTGGAAAATATACATGACAATACGGATCTTTAACCATCACATCGTCAATTTCTCCTCTTGCCATCCCCGAAACAGTTCTGTTTACGGCTACATTAAGCCGGCTCCAGGACTTATAGATCTTGAGTCCGATGTAAACCAGCCCTATGAGAAATATGAATTTCAGCATGGATACGGCAATACTTTCTGCTTTTTATCATTTAAGTTGTTAAGCAGGGACCTTATATCCTTCTTGATAACAGGGTGAACAATATCAGGATCAATATCACAAAGCGGCTGCAACACAAATGCTCTTTTATGCATTCTTGGATGTGGAATGATCAGTCCTTTGGAGTCGATCACCGAATTATTATACAAAATGATATCCATATCAAGAATTCTCGGGCCAAACTTTATTACACCCTCCTTCCGGCCTGCATCCCTTTCAATCGACTTCAAATATTCAAGCAGCTTGAGGGGAGTAAGACAGGTATTAATTTGTATTGCCGCGTTAATAAACCAATCCTGCTTTTCATAATCAACAGGGGCGGTCTGGTAAAACCGGGACCTGCCTGTTATTTCAATTTCTTCCAACCCGGCAAGCGCTTCAATGCCATGCCTGCAATTTTCAATACGGTTTTTTAAATTTGAGCCGATTGATATAATCGCTGTATTATTCTTTTTTTCTAACATGTTAGCGCTACAAATCGTAACTTTTCAATAACCACGGACTAAGGATATCTCATTTATAAATATCTGAAACTCGCTTTGCTCAGACAGTCACCTATTTATAAATGAGACATCCTTGCCCCTCCCTGTCTTTTTGAGAACTTACTAAAAATCAAACTCAATAAGATTGGAATCCGCACTAGCAACGTTATCCCAGGTATACCCCACAATCTTATAAGAATACCTGCTGCCTGTTTCAAGCCCTTCTGAATAAGAAACCTTCTCTTTTTCTCCTCCCTGCCATAGATCTGAACCTACATTGATATCCGCAATCTTTTTGAATTTCAGAGGGCATCCGGGACAATGTTCATCTGTTCCTGTTTTTGGCCCTGTCTTTGACCTGAATACACAAAAGCGTTCAATAACAGCGCGGTCCTTTTTGGGAGGGATGCTCCATTCTAAAATAATGATGCTTCCCGTGACTGTCTTTTCCAGGTCTGTTACCGCATTGGGCAATTCCTTCAAAGGCGGCAGGGGAGGATTTTTTATTCCGCACCCTATTATTCCAAATCCGGTTGAACACACTGCAGTGAAAAATAAAAACAGAAAAATATTTAACTGATTTTTATCCAACCTGTTTCCCTTCAAGTTCCTTCTTTGCCGCTTCCACAGCCACCCTTACATTTTCAGTGGCAGTGCCTCCGTATGACACACGCCGGTTGATCATGTTCTCAACGGTTAAACAGTCGAATATATCTTCGGAGATAAGGCTCGAAAAAACTTTAAGCTCTTTCAGGCTCAATTCATGCAGTTCCTTATGCTCTCCAAGAGCATAACCGACAGCCTTTCCGACACATGAATGTGCCTCTCTGAAAGGAATCCCTTTTCCCACAAGATAGTCCGCCATATCTGTTGCATTTAGAAAACCGGTTGAAACAGCAGACAGCATATTCTCCTTTTTCACGGAAACTTCAGGAAGTAACCGTGCATATATATCGATGCAGGACATTAGAGTGTCCGCAGTATCAAAAAGCGGTGGCTTATCCTCCTGCATGTCACGGTTATAGGCAAGCGGAAGTGATTTCATGATAGTGAGAACTGCCATAAGGTTTCCGAATACACGACCTGTTTTCCCCCTCACAAGTTCCGGCACATCAGGATTCTTCTTCTGGGGCATGATGCTGCTTCCTGTTGAAAAAGCATCACTAAGCTCAATAAAATTAAACTCCGAAGACGACCAGATGATCAACTCTTCGGAAATCCGGGAGAAATGTACCATACATATGCTTGCCGAAGACAGAAACTCCAGAATGAAATCGCGGTCTGAAACCGCATCAATACTGTTTGATGTCATTTTTGAAAAGCTAAGAAGACGTGTCGTATATTCCCTGTCTATGGAATAGGTTGTCCCGGCCAGGGCAGCGCTGCCAAGCGGATTTTCGTCCATCCGCTTTAATCCGTCTTCGAATCTTTTGGCATCTCTTGAAAACATTTCATAATAGGCCATAAGGTGATGTGCCAAAAGCACAGGCTGTGCTCTCTGCAGATGTGTATATCCCGGCATTACCGTATAAATATGTTCCCCTGCAAGGTTTACAAGGGCCTGTCGTAAGGCCTTCAACCCTTTTAACACCTGTTTTGTAACATCCTTAAGATACAATTTTGTGTCGAGCGCAACCTGATCATTTCTACTTCTTGCAGTATGGAGCTTCCTTGCATTTTCAGGCATTTTATGTGTCAGGGCATCTTCGATATGCATGTGGATATCTTCAAGGCTGTCATCAAATTTAAATTCCTGTTTTTCAATCTTTTCTTTTACTTCCTCGAGCCCTTTAATCAGGGACTCGGCCTCACCTTCATCAATAATATTCGCCTTTGCAAGCATTCTGCAGTGCGCAATACTACCTTCTATGTCTTGAGTATAAAGACGTTTATCTGTATCAATCGAGGAAGTAAATGCTTCAACTGCAGCATCTGTTTTCTCTTGAAATCTTCCGTTCCAGGGCTTTTCAGGCATAGATTCTTCTCCGATATCTAACGGTTCATCAAGTTCTGAATCCTGAGTCTCAATGCATTAAGGCGAATAAAGCCTTCTGCATCCTTCTGACTGTAAACCTTATCATCTTCAAAAGTGGCAAAGTCCTCATGGTAAATGGACAAATCCGACTTGCGGCCTGTGATCCTAACATTGCCTTTATAAAGTTCCAGGCGCGCTGTTCCTGTTACATTCTGCTGTGCCTGATCCATAGTGTTCTGCAGAAGTCTCATTTCAGGCGAAAACCAGAAGCCGTTATACAGCATTTCTGAATACTTAGGTATCAGTGAATCCCTGATATGCATCACCTCGCGGTCCATGGTAATAGACTCAACCGCCATGTGTGCTGCTCTCAATATGGTCCCACCCGGGGTTTCATATACACCACGGGATTTCATTCCCACAAATCGGTTCTCCACCAAATCAATACGCCCTATACCATGACAACTGCCCAGCCGGTTAAGTTCCTTCAAAAGATTTGCAGGTGATAACGTCGCATCGTTAACAGCAATCGGATCGCCATTCTCAAAAGTAATTTCAACATGTTCCGACTTGTCCGGTGCTTCCTGCGGCGACACGGATAAAATGAACATGTCCTCAGGAGGTTCGTTCCAAGGGTCTTCAAGAACACCGCCTTCATAGCTGATGTGAAGCAAGTTTCTGTCCGTGCTGTATGGTTTTTTAGGAGTAACAGGCACAGGTATGCCATGTTTTTCAGCAAACTCCATAAGGGCAGTCCTGGAATTCAAGTCCCATTCTCTCCAGGGCGCAATAATCTTAATTTCCGGGTCAATGGAAAGGTATCCCAGCTCAAATCTGACTTGATCATTCCCTTTTCCCGTAGCACCGTGACTGACGGCGTCAGCTCCTTCAAGTTTTGCGATCTCCATCTGCCGTTTTGCAATAAGTGGACGTGCAATCGATGTGCCCAAGAGGTATCGGCCTTCATATAAAGCATTGGCTCTGAATGCAGGGAAGACATAATCAGCAACAAACGTCTCTTTTAAATCATCGACATATACTTTGGAGGCGCCTGTCTTCATGGCCTTTTCCTCAATTGTATCCAGCTCTTCTTCCTGGCCGATATCAGCAGAAAAAGCCACGACATCGCACGAATAGGTTTCACCCAGCCATTTTAATATCACCGAGGTATCAAGACCTCCCGAATATGCCAGCACAACTTTTTTTACTTCAGACACCGGTATCATCTCCTTTTTTTAAAATCAATATTTCTAATATCGCCTTATGCATATGCATCTTATTCTCAGCCTGATCCCATACAATCGACTGGGGCCCTTCCAGGACTTCTTCGCTGATCTCTTCTCCGCGATGTGCCGGAAGGCAATGCATGACAACGGCATCTTTTTTCGCCTCTTTTACAAGGGATGCATTGACCTGAAAGGGATAGAACACTTTCTTTCTAAGTATTTGTTCTCCCTCCTGCCCCATACTCGCCCAGACATCAGTATAAATTACATCAGCATTGCGGGCTGCATCCTTTGGATCGTTTGTAACAACAACTTTTCTGCCTTCCAGCATTGACAAATGCGGTTCATATCCTTTTGGGCAGGCCAAAACAAGATCCAAACCAAGCACTGTAGCAGCATTTATCCAGGAATTGGCCACATTATTGCCATCGCCTATCCAGGCAATTTTCATACCGTCGTAGCCGCCTTTATGCTCGATAACAGTAAGGAGATCGCTTAGAATCTGGCATGGATGAAAAAGGTCGGTCAAAGCATTAATTACCGGTATATCCGAATATTCTGCAAACCCGTTTAACAGGTCCTGGGAAAATGTGCGTATGGCCATGGCATCTATAAAGCGAGAAAGAACCCTTGCCGTATCTCTTACCGGTTCATTGCGCACTATCTGTGTATCCTTTGCGCTGATAAATATTGGTGTGCCGCCAAGTTGAACCATTGCGGCTTCAAAAGAGACACGTGTCCGGGTTGACGGCTTTTCAAAAATAAGACCGAGGGTCTTGCCGGCAAGCGTTTTTTCGGTTATCCCTTTTCTATATCTCTCCTTCAGTTCAATTGCTCGTTGAAATAAAGTCTCGAAATCGGCTTTTTCAAGATCGAGTAAGGTTAGTATATGTTTATCCAAAACAGCTCCTAATCTAGTTCTAACGTAAGTTCTCAATCGCCACTGGCCAAGGGATTTCTCATTTATCTGCTGCCAAGCATTTCATCAAGGCAGTCTATTAAAGAATCTATTTCCTTGTTTTTAATTACAAGAGGCGGAATAAACCTCAAAATGTTTTCCTGTATACAATTGATAAGAAAACCTTTTTCCATACATGCGTTCACAATATCAGCTCCTGGCTCCTTCAGTTTAATCCCCAGAAGAAGTCCTATGCCTCGAACATCTTCGATCACTTTATGCTTATTCTTAAGCAAAAGGAGTTTTTCCTTAAAATATTCTCCTGCTTCTTTACTTCGATCAACAATATTTTCTCTTTCAATCACTTTCAGTGTTTCAAGAGATGCGGCTGTGATAACCGGCGTTCCGCCAAAGGTTGAAGCATGAGAGCCTGGAGAAAATGACTCGGCGACACTCTCGGAAGCGAGCATTGCTCCGATTGGCAGCCCGTTTCCAAGCGCTTTGGCTAAAGTCATTATATCCGGAGTCACCCCAAAATGTTCGTACGCAAAAAGCTTTCCGGTCCGGCCGATCCCGGTTTGAATTTCATCAAAAACAAGGAGCGCCCCGGTCTCATCACAAATCTTTCTGACTCCCTCAAGGTAAGCCGGTTCCGGAGTGATAATCCCGCCTTCTCCCTGTATAGGCTCAAGCATTACCGCACACACATCCGGTGCTACAGCTTTTTGCAGCTCTTCCAGATGGTTAAAAGGTACAAAATCGAATCCACTAAGCACAGGTTCATATCCCGCTCTAATTTTTTCCTGGCCTGTTGCTGACATTGCGGCCATTGTCCTTCCATGAAATGACTTTTTCATGGTTACGATCCGGAAACGATCCTTTTCCCCCTTGTCGCTGAAATATTTTCTGGCAAGTTTAATGGCAGCCTCGTTTGCTTCTGCGCCGCTGTTGCAAAAAAAAACCCGGTCCGCAAAGCTGTTTTTTACCAGCCATGAGGCGAGCTCCACCTGTGGAACAGTATAGTAAAGATTGGAGACATGCAGAAGCGTTCCAGCTTGCTTTGAAAGTGCATTCAAAACTTCAGGATGTGAATGTCCCAAATTACAGACTGCAATCCCTGCAACAAAATCAATATACTCCCGCCCGTCCACGTCTTCAAGCACACAGCCTTTTCCCTTTGTAATGACAATTGGGAAACGGCTGTATGTATTTGCAATAACCTGGTTTTCTGTCTCAACAATATTATCTTTCATGCAAAAACCTCGGTTCCTACCCCCTTGTCCGTAAACAGCTCAAGCAAAAGGGCGTGGCGTATCGTGCCGTTAATAATATGTGCTTTTTTAACACCTTTCTCCAGGGCATCCAGGGCATATTCAATCTTTGGAATCATCCCACCCGATATAACGCTGTCATCCATCAACTTTTTTACAGCCGTTGTATCGACAGATGTTATTAAAGCACCTGTTTTATCGAGAACACCATTTACATCTGTAAGAAAAATAAGGCGGCCGGCATCCAGGGCCGCTGCAATTTTTGCTGCAACAAGATCGGCATTAATATTGTATGTTTCTCCTGACTCGCCGGTACCGACAGGCGCAATTACAGGTATAAAGCCTTTTTCCGTAAGCGTGTTGATAATATCCGGATTGATTCTTTTTACTTCACCCACAAGACCCGGGTCAATGATTTCCGGCGGTTTATCACCTTCAGGTTGATGCACTATCCGCATTTTTTCCGCTTCTATCAATGCGCCATCCTTGCCGCTGAGCCCGACCGCTCTTCCGCCCTGTTGGTTTATTCCTGCGACAATCGATTTGTTTACTTTTCCACCAAGCACCATTTCAACGACATCCATTGTTGGTTTGTCCGTCAAACGCATGCCTCTGATAAATGTAGAAGTTATCCCCATCTGTTCTAAAACAGAATTGATTTGCGGACCACCACCATGAACTACAACAGGGTTTAAGCCGATATATTTGAGCAGGGTGATGTCGCGGGCAAAATCCTTTTTAAGCTGTTCATCTGCCATTGCGTTCCCGCCATACTTCACAACTACCGTCATTCCGGAAAACCGCTGAATATATGGAAGCGATTCAATAAGAATATCCGCAACATTTGGTGTGTTTTTATTTTTGTCTGTTTTTGTCATTTTGTTATTTTGCCATTAAAGTTTGTTTAGTATTTACAGTATAAACCTGCTTAAATCTTCATCCTTTCTGATATCACTGAATTTGTCATCAACATATTTTTTATCAATAACAACATGCTTGTTTTCAAGGTCAGGCGCTTTGAAAAGAATATCTTCCAGAAGGCATTCCATCAGTGTGTGTAGCCTCCTCGCACCGATATTTTCTGTCCTGTTGTTTACATCTTCTGCGACTCGAGCTATTTCTGAAATTGCATTTTCTTTAAATACAATTTCGATATCTTCCGTTGCAAGAAGTTCGGTGTACTGCAGAATAAGGGCATTTTTTGGTTCAACAAGAATCCTTACAAACTCTTTTGCTCCTAGGGAGTCAAGCCCCACACGGATTGGGAAACGCCCCTGGAGTTCTGGGATCAGGTCCGACGGTTTGCATGCATGAAAAGCTCCTGAGGCAATAAATAAAATGTGGTCTGTTTTCACAGGGCCATATTTTGTAGTTACCGCACACCCTTCCACAATAGGTAAAAGATCCCTCTGAACACCCTCGCGTGACACATCAGGTCCTTGGCCTCCGGCTTTGCTGGCCACCTTATCAATCTCATCCAGAAAGATAATACCGGACTGTTCAACCTTTTCAATAGCCTTTTTGACAACCTTGTCCATATCGATCAGTCCCTGCGCTTCTTCCTGGGCAACCATCTCCATTGCTTCAGGTACTTTGACCTTTCTTCGCTTTGTGTTTTTAGGAAGCAGGTTGCCAAGCATATCTTTCATGTTAACACCCATCTCTTCCATACCGGCTGATGAAAATATTTCAACCACAGGCATTGATTTGTCACTGACATCAAGGTCTACATACCTTTCGTCCAGCTTCCCTTTTAGCAGCATTATGCGCAGTTTTTCTCTGGTTGAATTTTTATCGGCTTCAGACACCGTATTTCCGGAGTCATCAAGCGTTTCTTCTTCACTTTTAATTGTTTTAGGTTCAAGTGTTTTAGGCAAAAGAAGATCCAATATTCTTTCTTCCGCAATCTTTTGGGCCTTTTCTTTTACTGCATCTGCTTCCGCCCGCCTAAGCTCATTAACCGTAAGTTGCGTCAGGTCACGAATCATTGACTCAACGTCACGTCCCACATATCCGACTTCAGTAAACTTTGAAGCTTCCACCTTGAAAAACGGGGAGTCAGCCAAACGCGCCAGCCTTCTGGCTATCTCTGTTTTACCTACACCTGTAGGCCCGATAAGAATAATATTTTTGGGGGCAATCTCATCACGAAGTTCCTCACCAACCTGGCGCCTCCGCCACCTGTTGCGCAGGGCGATAGAGACGGATTTCTTTGCTTTGTCCTGCCCTATGATATATTTATCCAGCGCTCTTACAATTTCTATTGGTTTTAAATCACTCATTTCTATTGTTCCGCCTGTACTTCTTCAATTGTTATGACATCATTCGTATAAACACAAATAGATGCCGCTATTTGTAAGGCCTTTTCCGCAATCTCACTTGCAGAAAGTTCTGTATATTCCAATAACGCAGTTGCAACAGCCTGGGCTACTACTCCCCCGGAACCGATACCGATAAAACCTTCATCCGGCTCTATCACATCGCCGTTTCCGGAAATCAAAAACATTTTTGATTCATCAACGGCAATGAGTATGGCTTCGAGCCGCCTCAAATATTTATCCGTCCTCCAATCCCCGGCAAGTTCAACCGCTGCCCGTGTCAGGTTTCCATTAAAGCGCTCTAGTTTCTTCTCGAGTCTGTCGAAAAGATTCAGTGCATCAGCTGTTGCACCCGCAAAACCGACAACGATCCTGTCGTTGAAAATTCGCCTTACCTTTTTGGCATTATGCTTTACAACCGAATTGTTCAGCGTTACCTGCCCGTCTCCTGCAACGGCTGTCTTCCCATAGCGCCTTACAGCAAGAATAGTTGTTCCGTGAAAATGATTCTTCATGATTATCCTTAACACATTTTATTTTCCTGATTTTATTTTCCGGATTTTATTTTCCCATTTTACTTTCCTGATCTTATTTCCTAGGATGCGCCTTGTCATAAACTTTCATCAGCCTATCAATCGTCACATGTGTGTATCTCTGAGTAGTCGAAAGGCTTTTATGGCCTAAAAGCTCCTGGACTTCCCTTAAATCAGCTCCCGCATCCAGCATATGCGTTGCAAATGTATGACGAATACCGTGCGGGGAGATGGGTGTCGTCAGCCCGCATTCTCTGATCATCTTTTCGAGAATTCTCCTAACAGATCTTGCCGATAATCTCCCCCTGTTTTTATTTAAAAATACCGGCCCTTCCTCATCAGGCATTTTATTGGATACCGCCGCAAGTTTACTGCGGTATCCGACAACAGCTTCTGCTGCTTTACTTCCCATGGGAACAATCCGTTCTTTGTTACCCTTACCAAGCACCCGGACAATTTTCTGATTAAAATCGATATTCGGAATATTTAGTCCGACAAGCTCGGAAACCCGAATGCCGGTTGAATACAACATCTCAAAAATTGCCCTGTTCCTCATCCCGAGAAGTGAATCGGAAGCCATGGAGTCGAGAAGTCGAAATATATCATCAACCGTCAGGTATGAAGGAATCGGTTTTTCCTGCTTGGGAGTCAGAACACTGTCTGCCGGATTCTCATCCAGATTTCCTGTTTTGACCAGATACTTTAGAAATGATCTGATCGATGAAAGTTTTCGGGCAATGGACGATTTTCTGTTCTTTTTCCCATGCAAAAAAGCAAGATATGCTCTTATTAAAAGTCCGTCAATATCTTTAACTTTGACGCGCCCTGTATCTTGCCCCCCTTGATCTGCCCCGGGCCTGTTTCCTGCCGCAAACAACAAAAATTCTAAAAGGTCCCCTTGGTAAGCCTTTCCTGTATTGGGCGAATAACCCTTTTCAGAATATAGAGACTCGATAAAGTCTTTGATTAATGCTCTAACAGGTTCGGGACTCATCAATATTCTATTAGCGCTTCAAGTTCCTGCCAGTTACTCACCTCATAAAACAACTGGTTTTCCCTATTCCACGGCTGTTTAAAGAGAATCGGCGTTATCCCCGCATCCTTTAAAAAAACACAGGTTTCAAGACGGTCCTCAATAAAATACGAAATGTTCCGTTCAAGGAGAATGTCTGTTTTGCCTTCAAATGACCCTGTTGCGACTATCTCGACAGCTCCGGATTCAAGGCCGATATTATCTGTTATCCACTCAGTAATAGGGCCGGGATAAGGCCTTGCAGTCACAAACAAAACAGGATCATAGCTTTGTCCAAGGCGTCTCAATACCTCTGGTGCACCATCAAAGGGCTTTAACGGTATACTATAGTTCCCATTCAAAATTTTTTCGAGAATGGCTGTCATCACATCCTGATCAATACCACCGATACCTTCAAGGGAATAACTGGTAATATCCTCATATTGCAACTGATTGATATTAAAATCATTCCTTGCTATTTCGATAAACAGCGATATGGTGTCGGCCACCACACCATCTATATCAAAAGCCACAGACATCGGGTCGATCATGAAGTTTTCCTGACTTGCCGTATTATAGGCCGCTTTTATCAAGATGCTTTCTCCAGGCATATCATTTTTTCGACCGCCGTGTCCTTCTTTTAAGCCTGCTGATGCGCCTTTTTAGGATTGTTGCGTTTTTTGAATCACCGCTCTCAATTGCATCGGCACGCTTTTTTTTCAGTTCTTTTATTGAACGTTTAAGATCCCGAACAGAGCCGTCACTTTTTGTGACTTCTTCTTTAATCCCCCGCATTTTTTTAATGGCGCTAAGAAGCTCTGCCTTTTTCATTCCGCTTGCGCCTTTTATGTCCGGGATTTCCTTGGCAATTTCACGGAGTTCCGTGGCAGTCATTTTTTCAAGAGGTTTTTCTTCTGTTGCTTTTTCTTCTGTCATATCAGGCCAATCTCCTTTCCTTATTCAACAAACCACAAGCGGAGGCGCATATGTCTCCACTCATCCCTTTTTTTTGTAAATAAGCTATGTTACGTACATTAAACCGTCTGAAATTGTCAACAAATAATTATGATTCGGACGCAATTAAAAGTATGAGCTGAATGGGCGACCCCAAAGACGCAACCGATAATGCGTATAGATCAAGCGGACTTTTTGATTCCTTAATAGTCCTCGACGGAACCATATGTGTATATATGGATGGCCTCATTTGCTTGTTTTTGCTGAATGTCGGTTTGCCTCTTTTCTTTTAATTTTTGGATGGAATTGGGCAGACTCTGGGAGTTTGATTCATTGAACCGGTATTTGTGACAGAAATCCAAATAGTATCGTAACCATTTTAAATAATGGCTATGAAATTTTTAGTGTACTTTGTTTTTGACCAATAAAGCGTCGAATTGTACATTCAGGGCGACGGGAATCTTTCTCATTGTGTTTATCCCTATACATCTATCTTCATTTGTTTAGTGTTAAGCGATTAGATAAGAGCATCAAATAATAATATTTTTCTTGTCGATCTTTTTTATTTTTGGTATCTAAGCGGGCAACCGAATAATCACTTGTTGTGTTTTAAACCAGCGGGACATATGGATCAACTTTTATCAGGGCTATATGGCGCACTTATTGCGACCATTCTTTCAATAATATATAAATAGGCAAAAGGCAAAAGGGTCGGACCAAGAAAAGGCAAAAGGGTGCAAAAGGGTCGGACCAAGACAATTAATTGAAAACAAACATTATTCTGTTAAAAACAGTCTCATTTCGGGGCAATAGCCTCGTTTTTGATGCTAAAATTGGGGATATAGGAAGCTTTAGTGGCAAGAGCTAATCGTCATTTTATACCTGGGCATGTCTGGCATCTTACGCATCGATGCCATAAAAGGGATTTCTTGCTGAAATTTGGCAAAGATCGTCTTCGATGGATGCAATGGCTGTACGAGGCAAGGAAACGTTATGGCTTGGTGGTTTTGAATTATGTAGTAACCTGCAACCATGTCCACTTGATTGTTTATGGCAAAGATGGTGGAGAAACGATTCCAAAGTCAATTCAACTTTTATCGGGTAGGACAGGCCAGGAATACAACCAGAGAAAAAAAAGAAAGGGCGCTTTTTGGGAAGATCGGTATCATGCGACGGCCATCGAGAGCGGGGAACATCTTTTGCGATGTCTCGTTTATGTGGACCTGAATATGGTTCGATCTGGAGTTGTAAGCCATCCAAGGCAGTGGCCTTACGGAGGCTACAACGAAATCCAGCATCCTCGGCGAAAGAATATTCTTATTAACTACGAAACACTTGGCTGTCTTGCCGGTTTCAAAAATTTCGACGATTTCCAGTCAGCACACCGAAGGTGGATTCAATCGGTGCTATCTGATGGCAGAGCAAAAAGGGAGGCTTTTTGGACGCAGAGCATAGCAACTGGCAGTCGGTCGTTTGTCGAGGGTGTTAAAATGCAAATGAACAGCTTTGCGATTGGCCGCAGTGTCCGGAAGAATGATGATGGATTCGAACTTCGGGAGCCCCAGTTACCCTATAATGCTTTTTTTGAGGCCGAAAAGAACGATATTGACAGCAAAAACCTACGGTTTTGGAATGAATAAATTTGAAAATCGGGGTGTTACCTTGGTCCGACCCCAATTCTCAATTCTTGCAATTCTCCAATTCTTTCAGTCCCCCAATTCATCCAATTCGTTTATTCTTGACTTGACCACTTAAATTGACTATATATTCTTATATTAAGGAGGTGACCATATGAAAACCATGGGAATAAGTAAATTTAAATCACATGCTTTGAAAATTTTGGGTCAAGTTGCTAAAACGCATGAAATTATTATCATAACAAAACGAGGCAAGCCGTTAGTGCAAATAACACCTTATCGTAGTAATTCTGATACAGATTCTAAGTCAGGTAAACTTTCTGATGCTCTTGTTTTCGAAAAAGACATTCTTTCACCTTTGGGTGAGGAAATGTGGGATGCCTGCAAATGATATATCTGCTTGATACTCATACATGGATCTGGTGGAATATGAACCCACAAAAGTTATCGGAAAGAGCTAAAGAGATAATTGGCAATACAAGCATGTATGATGAAATGCTTTTGTCCGCAATTTCCCCATGGGAATTCAGCAAGCTTCTTGAAAAACAAAGAATTGGTATTTCGTGTAATCCTGAGGATTGGATAAATACTGCCCTTGATATGCCAAAACTGAGATTAGTCCCCCTTTCTCCCATTTTGTCATACCGTTCAACTGTGCTTCCTCAACCTTTTCATAATGATCCAGCTGATCAAATAATTGTAGCAACAGCTCGTGAGGAAAATGCCACACTACTGACCAAAGATGAAAAAATTCGTGGTTATAAAAATGTTAAAAGTCTATGGTAATCTTTAATAAAAAAGCAAAACATGACGTTTCACTGAATTGCAGGGGGCTGAGCCGCTTTGAAATTTATCGACTTCAACAAGAATATATTGATAGCAGAGTTTTTCGACTGTAAGTCCCCAGCAACTTAGCTTTTCGTTAATTGTAAATGTGTCTTGTAAGTAATTTATTAATAACCTCAACCAGCCTCGACGGCTTTTCCGGCTGGTTGTTAAAACGATAGGCACACCCAGACAATCCACCTGCGGTAGATATAGGCCACCCGTGTGAATGCCTTATAATTATGATTCCATAGCCTTCATCAGCATTTTCATATCCTCCCACACATCCTTTTTTTTTTCAGGATTCCTCAAAAGGTATGCAGGATGATATGTGACAATCAGGCGGGCACTTTCATAAGCATGAAACCGATTTCTCAACATTGAAACAGTTTTTGTTGTGTCCAGGAGGTTTCTGGCTGCGACTGACCCTAAAGCACAAATAAAATCAGGCTTGATGGTATTAATCTGTCTTATTAGAAAAGACTTACAGGCTGCTGCTTCATCAGGAGCCGGGTTCCTGTTGTCGGGAGGCCTGCATTTCACAATATTGCAAATATAGACAGATTCTCTGGTCATGTTGATAGCAGTGATGATTTTGTTCAGTAACTGCCCAGCCGGTCCGATAAAAGGTCTGCCCTGTTTATCCTCTTCAAAACCCGGACCTTCTCCCACGAAAATAAGCCTTGCGCCAGGATCGCCCTCTCCGAAAACAATATGTTCTCTGTTTTTACATAGTCCGCATCTTCGGCAATCACCCAAATCTTCCCTGATATTCTCAAGGGTTTCATGGTGACCAGGCGGGTTACGTTCCCAGCCTTTCAATCTATCGAGATATTCATCAGAACAGTCAAATCCCGAACATCCAATATCTGATATATATTTCAAATAACTATCAAATCCTTCTATTATATCTTTTTCGGTGATCTTTTTTTCGATGTTCATGATTCGTACTTATTTTCCGGCCGGCCGTCCCCCGTCCATACTTACGAGGATACGATCGAACAGAATATGGGCAACCTCATCTTTTGTTAACACAGGCAGATTTTCTTTTGCTCCGTCACTAAAATAAAGCGTAACCTGATTTGTATCTGAACCAAACCCTGAAGAAGAACCACCAACAAGGTTTCCGGCGATCATGTCCAGATTCTTTTCCTTCATCTTCTTTAATGCGTTCTGGTCCAGATCCCGGGTTTCAGCAGCAAAACCGACAAGAAACTGATCTTTTTTTCTGGAGCCAAGCTCCTTCAGAATATCCAGGTTTTTATCCAGAGTCAGACTTAAAACATCTTCCTCTTTTTTTATTTTATGTTCAGAAATACTTTTCGGGTGATAATCTGCTACGGCAGCAACTTTGATGATAATATCCGCATTTTCCGCCTGGTCAAACACTGCATCAGCCATTTCACATGCGGACTCGATGCTGACCATTTTGACGCCGGCCACAGGGGGCAGGCTTGTCGGACCTGAAATTAACGTCACGTCAGCGCCCCTGTATTCGCCGGCCCGAGCCACCGCATATCCCATTTTCCCGGAAGAGTGGTTGCTGATATACCTAACCGGATCAATAGGCTCTCTTGTCGGGCCCGCGGAAACCAACACTTTTTTTCCCTTCAGATCACTTGGAAACATGGTGCTTATAAGACGATCTGCAATATAATGGGGTTCGGGAAGGCGACCGGCTCCAGTAGTCCCGCAGGCCAACTCACCTTCTTCCGGCTCAATAATTATATATCCGTCAGCCTCAAGCGTATTAAGATTTCTTTGAACAGGCCTGCTTTCATACATATGTGTGTTCATTGACGGACAGATGATAACGGGCGACGTGACCGCAAGCATGAATGTGCTCAGTGCATCATCAGCAATACCGTTAGCAAGTTTCCCGATAATATTGGCTGTTGCAGGTGCGATGACCACTGCATCTGCTTCTTCAGCCCACTCGATGTGACGTATGGATCCGCCATCCTTACCATCAAAGAGGCCTGCGCACACGTCCTGGCCGGAAAGTGCTTTAAAGGTAAGGGCGCCCACAAATTTCCCGGCATTCTCCGTCATAATTATTTTGATATCAGCGCCCTGTTTTTTAAGTATCCTTATAAGTTCAGAGCTTTTATATGCAGCGATTCCCCCGGAGACACCAATTACAATTTGTTTTTCGTTAAGAAAACTCTTCATTCTTCACCCTGTCATTATTTTAAAAGACCTGATTATTTTACCTGGTCATTTTAATAGGCCGGATCCGGTGTCACTAATAATCGGCGCGACCCAGATTTCTGTCTCAGTATCAAACAGTTTTTTCTCCTTAATACTGACAACACACCATCTTTTTTCTTTTTTAAAAAGCATCATATTCCGCTCTGATTTTATGGAACTTATAATCTGCCAGTTATCCTTAGCCATATTGTTTTTAAAAAAATCGATAAGCGAGTTAAGCTCAACCCTGCCTGAAAAGACCAAAACGCCTGCCGTTAATCCTGCTGTCTGGTATATAAATGATGCCTCACGCTCAAGATTCAGTTCTCCCGGTACCAGAACATCATTAAAGTCATAATAAATGGGAGCTTCACTCTTGCTTTTCTCTTCCACAGCTGGTTTGGGCTTGGTTGTTGCTGTTTTTTGGAACTGCGACTCAGCGCATCCTGAAATATTCATAAAAACAAATGCCGGCAAACCGATACAGAATATAATCCATTTAGCCAGTATCACTCTTTTCATGCTTTACCTCCTGTATTTGTTGAAAGTAGTGAGTTTTGAAATCCTCGCCACTTATGACTCATAACTCATAACTCTAATCAAAGTCAAATTTGATCAATACTACTCCTGAACTGTCGAATAAAAACCGGTTGCCTCCGGCGCCTCGATCTGTATGGCAAAATCGTCAAAAAAAACATTCAAAGAAAAATCTCCCTGGCCGAAGGTATGGAGCCCTAATTCAGGGTCGGAAACAACTCCTGCGGCTGTGGTTAAAGCGTTGCTTCTGACAATCGTATCATCCTCAACGCCCCCGCCTAAAAGATCTGCTTCCGCCGAGTTATAATCATCCCATTTGACCAAAGTAAAATAATCGTTTGCCGCCTCTGTATCATCGATAACATTAGGAGGCCAATGCACGCTTTCGCTGTCTGTTATAATCCTCGGCAAACCGTGTTTTTCATAATCGAGAGGATTGTCATTCGGCGTGCCGTATCCATCTGCATTGCCGTAATAAACTTGAATGTAATTGTCCCTGATTCTGAAACCTGTTGCATTAGCCAATCCTGTGCCCTTGCCTTCTACTTTCAAAGAGCCGTTTACAAACGCGTTTGTCACATTGTTAATTCTTATAATACCTGCGGCATCACCTCCGGCCCATGATCCTGATTCGACAATCGGATTGCCGGTAATAACCCCTTTGGCATTATTGACTTGGCTAACAAGAAGATCACCGTCTTCCAGTTGAACATTTCCGCTTGTGAATTCGACAGCGGCTGCCTCCACAACTCTCGCAAGAAGTGTGGCATCATCTACAGGAAAATAGTCTGCTTCAATTCTCACATCATCTACAAACCATCCACCATGCCTGACGCTGCTATCTGTTTCAAGACGGAAGCGTATCATAACATTGTCTGTCAGATAGATGGCCGGTATTGTAATTGTCTCCTCAGTCCAGCTTAACTCAGAACCCTCATACCAAGTAAGCCCTACCCAGTTTGAACCGTTGTCCGAAGATATTTCAACAGCTCCCCAGTCATACCAGATCCAGCCTAAAAGCCATTCCTTTGGCTCAATATCATACTTGTGCTGAAATTTAAGGGTGACATTTTCCATTTTTGATAAATCAAAAGACTGTGATGTAAGGGATGTGTCAACATTATTATTGTAGTCAACGCCCGGACTGTCACTCCACCACGTATTTCCGCTTGCTGTCTGATGAGCCCAGGGGCTGTCAGGTATCCATCCTGATATGCCGCTCTCCATATCATCCGTAAAAAGCGTTAGCGGCGTCAGCTTTTTCCAGGCAAGCGCTTTCCGCCCTGTACTTGTATCCTGCCAGAGAACTATTCCTGGGTTGTCACAAATACTTGCCATAACAAAATCATCGGGAATTCCGTCTGTTGATAAGCAGTCAGCATTTTGAAAAGAGACGCCATAGCTGTTTCCGGTTGTATCGTCAAGCCTGAAAGATATTCCTGCCATGTAGTGTGCCGGCACAATTGGATCAAAACCGGTTTTTACCTGAACATCATAGCTCAGATAGTCGCCTGAAACCCCGCGTGACCTGGCAATATCGACATCAGTTGTTGATGAGTCAAAATCTATAAGACTTTTTTCTTCATCGGTCCCCAGTGTCGCTGTTCCTGTAACTTTTAATGCTTTGTCACCATCTATCGTCTCAATAGAATGAGAGCCTGATGATGATGTCGTCTCCCAGTGAGATCTGTCTTCAAACACATCATGAAACTCAATTTTATCAGATTCTGAAAGCGGAATACTGTAGGTTACCTCTCGGGCTGTTGTCATTGTACCAGTGCCTACCCTGCCTGTGGACTTGAGTGTCATAAAACTTTTCAAAACTATATCGTCACCATCACTTAACGCCGGAGATGTGCCCCAGCTATCTCCTACCCTTGTAATTCCCACCAGCTTGTTTGTTTCGCGTTTTTCATACCTGTAAGTTTTGTTGTCGGCAATTATATATCCGTTTCTCAAAGGAAAAATATCCGCAGGGCTTGTGGATTTGAGCATCAGGTCACCACCCTCGGAAAGTGACGTACCGTTGCTTTTTATCACCATCCTGACCCGTTGGCCGTTTGTTACACTCCAGGGCACTATTTTTGTAAATCTTACGACATTTTCATTAGGGGATGCGTCTACGGAAATGCTGTCAAGCGCCTCTGTAACAGCTCCTATTTTTACGTAATACGAATTACCGACCCCGGCTGCCGAAGATATGGCTGGTGCATCACCAAAAGGGACTCTTGTAACAAGCTCTGTGGTACCGTCACCTCCTGTTATATCGAAAATATAGGGTTTGAATTCAAGTAAAAAACCGCCTGTACTTCCTA
>JAFDJC010000369.1 GCA_019307665.1 Deltaproteobacteria bacterium
TTTCATCCTTAAGCGGCGCCGTATTCAGAGCAAGAATTTCATAAGACATCCTTTGAGCCATCTCTAAAGCATAATCGACAATATCTTGCGTGAATTCACTGCCGTTGCCTATCACTAGGAGTTTTCCGGGCCGTTCTTCCTGTTGTTTTGTTTCCATCGGCTTATTAACATATTCATAAGCATCAGCCTCGGCAAAAGTTATCGCTTCCTGATATTGATCCATTTTATCGCTTACAGAACGCCCCCTCTTAAGTATCTTGTCAAAAAAATTTCCCATTGTTCCAATACCTCCTGAAAATAGTTTCACATTTTATCTTGAATTACCGATTACAACCAGCGGTACGGAAAGCTTTCGCTGTATTTTTTTACTGATTGCATTGTTTCTCTTTTCCGTGTCTTCAACATGCAAATCTTCTTTGTTTTGAAAGTCTGTTGCAGGATCGTAAATAGCCATAACAACATCCCTGTTCTTTTCTACATAATCTATTATCTCCTGCCCACTATTGCCACCGGTCATTTTCAGGTGATAATCGATTTTCTCTTTCTGGTTTTCCGGTAGCATACTCTTGATATTGCTTAATGCTTCAGGCATCAATTTTATTGCTGTTTCGTGTTCGCCTGCTTCGGCAAAGGCAACCGCCGCCATCGAGTCTTCAAAATATTTTTTTGCGGAACTTAAACCTTTTTGCATTTTTTTTAGGTAGTTATTATAAATGCGGCGATCTATAAGTTGAAGTATATTTAATTCAGCCTTAATCCTCTTGCAAAGCTCAACAGCATAATCTAAAACCTTCTTATCCGGAGCAATACCATCTATGGCCAGAAGAACTTTTTCCATTTTTTTCTCCTGATTAAATTTTAATAAATTTTACGATCTCAAAACCGGGCGCTGATCAATACGTTTCTCAGAACTTTTAACAATCTTTTTTTGTCTCTTCTTCCTGCCCATATCCATCAGTTGTATTGCTGTTTCAGTTTCGCCTGCTTCAGCAAATGTGATCGCAGCCATCAACCGATCAAACTTGTTCAGTTTTTTAAAGTTCAACATTGTAATGCCCTCCTGTTACCAATTTGGATAAACTGCTTAACAATCCTTCAGATTTGCGTTTTTTCTATTGATCAATGTAATAAGCTGTGTAGCAAAACCGATGCCATTATCTGGAAATAGAGCATAACTATATGAATATCTTAAGTTTAAGTTATATTTATTGAGCGCTTTCAAAAGATAGTTGCCGTTTCATTTTGCAACAATACAATATGTAATAAGAGCAATAAACTTAAATATCAAATGATTATATAGATGTTGCATAATTATCTCTATGTTGCATATCGCAACATGGCGCATCTAGTCCTATCGGATTATTATCGTTGTTCTGATCCATAAATTTTATTTTTTTTTGAGAGTTGCCTGTTGAATTAATATTTCTGATACATTCTTGTAAAAAAAGGCTTATTGTTTTATATTTATCTACTTTCACAATTTTTGGAGTGATATATGGCTTTATTTAAAAGAAACGAAAAAACCGAACAAGTGATAGAAGTAGAAGAGCTCGATGAGTTAAGGCTAAAAGTAAAAAACACGCAGATGCCTACCCAGGTGGAAAAAATAGTGTTAACGGAAATAGACAAACTCGAAAAATCAGGCCGCTCTTCTGCAGAATATACCATCGGAATTAATTATCTCGATTATCTAACAGCCCTCCCTTGGAAGAAAGCGACTGTAGACAATTTAGACATTCAGAGAGCTGAAAAGATTCTTGATGAGGAACATTATGGCCTTGATGAAATCAAAGAGCGTATTTTAGAGCACCTGGCCGTCCGAATCATGAAGCTCTCTCGTAAATTTGAGGTGCTGGTAGTAGATGACGAAGAAAGAGTTCGAAAAAATTTGCATCACGTTCTTACAAAGGAAGGATATGATGTTACGACTGCACAAAATGGTCGCGAGGCTTTGGATATTCTGGAGAAAAAAAAGGTAGACATAATTATTACTGATCTCAAAATGGATGAAGTCGACGGAATGGAGGTGCTTGAAAAGGCCCGCGCCGGAGATCCGGAAGTAGAAGTTATAATGATTACCGGCTATGCCACCGTTCCCAGCTATAAAGAAGCTATGGAAAAAGGGTCATTTAACTATATTACAAAACCCTTTAAACTGGATGAAATAAGATCTACAGTCGCAAGGGCTTTATCCCCTAAAACTTATGGTCTTGTTTCAAAGGGAGCGATTATCTGTTTTGCAGGTCCACCAGGGACAGGCAAAACATCTCTGGGCATGGGGATTGCCAGGAGCTTAGGAAAAAAATTCATTCGGATCTCATTGGCAGGAATGAAAGATGAAGCGGAAATTCGCGGGCACAGAAGAAGTTATGTGGGAGCTATACCAGGCAGAATCATACAGGAAATCCGACGGGCTGAATCGAACAACCCTGTTTTTATGTTGGATGAACTCGACAAAATAGGACAGGATTTTAAAGGAGACCCAGCCGCAGCCCTCCTTGAAGTTCTAGATCCGCAGCAGAATTCAAAATTTATTGATCACTACCTGGATGTCCCTTTTGACCTTTCAGGAGTCATGTTTATAGCGACGGCTAATA
>JAFDJC010000370.1 GCA_019307665.1 Deltaproteobacteria bacterium
ACCAGGCAGGGTTTCGGCAAGCAGACGGGGTTCATCTCCGGCCTCTGCAGCATTCATAAGTATTTCCGTGGTGTTTGAAACAACATTAATACTAGAACGTGAAGTCCCTTTATAACCGCGGCTTAAGATTGCCGGTTGGTGGTTGTGTTGCTGCAGTAATTGAGCGATGTAGTGTACCAGCGGCGTCTTGCCAGTCCCTCCCATTACCAGGTTGCCGACACTGACAACCGGCACATTCAGCCGGTGCTGCTTGAAAAAACCCTTACGATAAAGATTCCTTCTATTGGCCATCAGGCAGCTGTACAAAGGAGACAGGGGCCTGCCAAGCTTGAAAATTCTTTCAAGTCTGCTGTCGGTTTCGTTTGTCATGGCCAAAAAAGAAGTTCAGAGAGCCCCGGCTTGTTATTGGAAAGTTCTCAGGTTTCCTGAATCCGTGAGGTGTCGGATGTATCAAAGTTTCAGATAAGCGACCGAAGGGAGACTTCGAGCAATTTCCCGTCACGGATTCAGGATTTTGTAAACTTTTATAGTGAACCTTGCGTCTTATACCCTAAAAAGGAGCGTATCGCCAAAACATTAATATTTTGGAAAAAATAATTTTTATCAGTAGGTTAACAAGCAGGCAGGAAATAAACACATAATGATTTGTTAAGAGATATAACAGGGCGGCAACGCCGCAAGCAGGGGAAGACCGGCGCAGTGGAAATTGAATCATTGAATGTGGCAACTCTGGTGGAACAGGCTAGGCAGGGCAACCATGGCGCCTTCCAGAAGTTGGTCAGTCTTTTCCAGGGGGATATCTATAGAATGTTGTACTACCGGACATATTCCAGGATGGATGCTGAAGACATTAGCCAGGAAGTATTTGTCCTGGCATACAAAAAAATAGACAGTCTGAAGAATGGAGAGCTTTTTAAATCCTGGTTGTACAGCATCGCAGCAAACAGATGCCGCGATTTTTTAAGAAAGAGAAAGCTTCTCAACTTATTCGGACTGAGTTCTTCGGATATCCTCGATTCTTTGGCAGACAGCTCGCCTGACAGCAGTAACAGTGTTCAGGAAAAGATGGAGCAGGAAAAATTCTGGCAGCAGGTGAAAAAGCTTCTTGCCGGGCTGTCAGGCTTGGAAAGGGAAGTGTTTACCATGCGGTTTATGGATCAATTAAAAATAGGTGAAATTGCCTTAGTCTTACAAAAAAACGAAAGCACAGTGAAAACACATCTTTACCGTGCACTGCAGAAGATGAGAAAACAGTCTTCCACCCTTCAGGAATTCAGGGAGTCTCTGTCATGAAAACAAGCTTTGAAAAACACCTGGATGAAGACCAGTTGCTTAAGGCATTGGTTGATGAACAAGGATTATCCCATGCGTTTCGCATGCATCTCGATGATTGTCAACTCTGTAAAGGAGAACTGGGGAGTTTACAGGAATCCCTGGAGACATTCGGCCGTAAAGCAGAGGAACACGTACCGGCTGCCACCAGAAAAGTCCATTTAGAGGAGGAAGGTTATAGAACCACAGGAGCCTGGAATCTGTTCAGCCTTCCTTCCTACGGCGCGGCGGCAGTAATTACAGTTGCCCTGTTGATCTTTTTATGGCCGCGGCCTGACTATTTATCCGAAATCAACCAGTTTGCCTCCCAAGGGGATTTTGTCGAGGATGAAATATTTATGCAGGAGATCAACGAGTTGATTGAAAATCCTCTGCCAGAGGATTTCAGCAATATTACAAGTGACATGACTATCGGGTTTGATGATGATTTCCTGGAGTTTGTCGTACCTGATTTTATAGATGATGTGCAGTCCTATAACTTTCACAAGGGAGAAATAAAAAAATGTTAGATAAAAAAGTATGGTCTGTTCTGATCGTGATATTGCTGTTTTTTCCACCTGTTGTCTGGGGACAGGATATGATGGACGGCAAGTGGTGGAAGAACAGGAAAATAGCTGAAAAACTGGAAATTACCAAAACAGAGAAACGGCTGTTGGACGAAAGATATGTAGAAAGCAGAAGAAAGTTAATCTCCCTTAAAAGCGATGTTGAAAAGGAACGATTCGAATTAGACAACTTACTTGATCAAGGCGGTTCAAAGAAGGAGTCTATCCAGGATCAGTATATCAGGCTTGAGGAAGCCAGGGCCAACCTTTCGAAGGAGCGCTTCAATCTATTCCTGGAAGTGCGGAATATAGTCGGTATTGAGAGATATCAGGAACTGAAGGCTATGCACCGATCAAGGCGAACAAAAACGTCAAAGCGGTCTATTGATGAAAAATGGGATAAGCGGGATAGGCGGGACTAATCATGACCCGAAATCGGCTGGCCAGCCAAGGTTTTCGCGTTCAGCATTATGTCAATTATTTCCATATGTCGTTTGGTTACACCGCGGTGCTGCAGCACAAGAGATTGAGCCTTCTCTCCCATCCTGTCCCTGAGATTGGCATTGATCAGCAAAGCTTTTAAATTTTCAAATAATTCATCTTCATCATGACAGGTAATAGCAGCCTTTTTATCAAGCAGATCGGTTGAGATCTCAACAAAGTCATCCATATAAGGCCCGAAAAGAACAGGCTTGCCGAATGCAGCCGGTTC
>JAFDJC010000371.1 GCA_019307665.1 Deltaproteobacteria bacterium
TTGATTTTATATGATTACCTGGTTTAATTGTTTTAGTAAGCTTGCCCTTATCTTTTCCCAAATATCCGACTGCCCCCAGAATGCTAATTATAAATAAGACAATTATCACGGCCCATATTTTTTTACCTATTCGAGTTTCTATTTTATTTTGGGATAACTTCTCTTCTGGTAAAATTTCCGTTGTTTGTTCTTTTTCCTGTTTAGAATCTCCCTCTGTTAAGAAGGCACTATCATCATAATTTGTGCCAAGAACGATAGTTTTTTCAAATTTCACATTTTTAACTGGAAAGAACTCATCTGTTTCTTTTTTTTCAGGCTCAGTATATTTCATTGCTTCGATTATATTAGTTTTTTCATCGTGAAATTCCCTTTCGAAAAGCGATGTCATAAACTGAGACATCTTACGCGCATTGGGTCGTAAGGAGAGATAGTAAAGACAGTCTTCTATGTCGGCAAGCATTTCGCTACAAGACTTATAACGGTGATCAGGATCTTTTGCTAAACTTTTATTTAAAATTTCAATAAGTTTTGGCGGAAGGTCAGCGACTATATTTTCAGGGGCTTCAAAGTCAGCCTCAATTACGCGAGAGAAAATTTCTAAGGTTTCTCCTTCAAACATCCGTCTGGCAGTTACCAACTCATATAAGATAATTCCTACAGCAAAAATGTCTGAACGGTGATCTATAACTTGACTACCGGCTTGTTCAGGCGACATATATGCCAGCTTTCCTTTAACAAGTCCCACTTGGGTTTTAGTGCTTTGAACAGCGGTTTTGGCAATTCCGAAATCTATAATTTTGACATGACCATCATAAGTTACAAAAATGTTTTGGGGGCTAATGTCTCTGTGAATAACGTTGAGTGCTTCCCCTTGAAGATTTTTTAGCTTGTGAGCGTAATCAAGACCGTCACAGATTTTCGAGGCAATATAAAGAATGTTTTCCAGACCAATTTGCAATTCTATTTCTGAAGACTTTTTTATGACCAGTTGAAGATCTTTGCCAAACAGGAACTCCATTGCAATAAAATATGAATCTTCTATATTTCCGAAATCATACACATGAATGATATTTTCATGCTGAAGAAGTGCTGCAATTTTGGCTTCGTCAATGAAATATTTAACTAATTCATCTTCTGTGGTTAAATGCGGTAAAATCTTTTTAATAACCAGAAGTTTTTCAAAACCCTCATCACCAGTAATCTTGCCAATGTATACTTCGGCCATCCCTCCCACACCAATTTTGTCTATAAGGAGGTATTTTCCAAACTGTTTTTTTTGAAAAGATGTCATATCAAAGCGCCAGATACTAACAGGTAATTCGGAGTTATGATTTTCGTTTCAGACATGTTTACTCCTGTTTGCAGACCGTTCCCGTTTGAATCCTCCTTTCATCGGTTTAACCGATATCCGTTACATCTCATAACAGGAGTGGTTAATCCGATGTGCATCTTTGAATCCAAATAAAATGAATGTTTTTTAATGATAACACAGTGTTTTGGGATTTGCCAACCGTTCGAAGGTAGATGCAGAACGCTGCCTCAAGTGATGATTAGTGATACCAAAAATATCTAAAATATAGGCGGGATTGCAGCTTAATATTAATATCTTATCGTTTTCGCAGCGCGGCTTTTTCAATGTTTGCTTGCCATAACCGATGGTCGGCTCAAAATGAAGTTTATTGAAGGATTCGTCTGGCAGTTGAAATAATATCAGTATTTCCAGAGTTCATAACAATAGCCGCGAACTTTCTCACACCATTGAAAGGTTCCCCAGCAACTCGATCTATTCGCTGAGCTTGACAGCCGTACCATACGCAAAGAGCTCAGCCGCTGTGCCCACAACGCTCGTTGTCATGTAGCGAACGTTGATGATTGCATCCGCCCCCATCTCTTCCGCCTGGCTAATCATCCTTCTGGTAGCAGTTGTCCGAGCACTGCCCATCATCTCTGTGTATTCTGTCAATTCGCCGCCAAGGATCAATCTGACAATGGCGGATAGGTCTTTACCAAGCCAGATGGCGAATACTGTATGGCCTTGCACCAGACCGAGAATCCCGGTGATCTCTCTGCCGGGCAGTGATGGGGAATTCAGCAGCAAAACGGGGCTGTCAGCCTCCGTGGGCAGTGGTCCCTCTGCTGATTTTCTGTTTCTGAGTTGTTCGAGCGCTAATGTTGCCAGCACCACAAGGATACCCCCCAAAAGGCAGAAAACTGCTATTCTCAGCCACCAAGGCAAGACCGGATTATCGGCAACCATTACGTGCCATGGTATGCCCACAAATACTGCGGTAAAAAGTCCTAGCACGAATGCCACTGAGCCAATATGTCGAAGTATTTTCATAACTTCTCCTTCAACCACCGCGATCCAAAATCTCAGCAAACAATGGTTATTGGGATCCGCATAAGACGCGGAACACCTTTTTTTTCTTAGGCGTATCTATTTACGCTTTTTCTTTATTTTCCTAGATGGAACACTTACAGGAACCCCTTCATAAGGTGTCCTTTTCTTAGACTTCGAGATTTTCGGATCTCTCAACGTCTTTAATATTTCTATACTACCTTTCAGGCCTTTATAGTGTCT
>JAFDJC010000153.1 GCA_019307665.1 Deltaproteobacteria bacterium
TAATTCAGAAGGATCCCAGGGACTGCTTGCCATTAAATCCGGTGTCAGAAAAAAATACCCGCCCTATACAATATCCCTTGCCGATATTTATGATTATGAAATGCCAAAGTCAGAGATTGACCGAATTTTTGGATTTTCTATTCTATTTTGCTGGGGGTGGGATGAACAGAAAATCGCCCCGCCACTTGGATATGGAAATGGTCTTATGGTATGGCCGTACAGGAATAGCCTTCATTTTATGCAGGACCAGTGTCTGAGAAAAAATGACGGACCTGTTTTCAATCTGAAACGTGCCTTTAAAATATATCATGAGACGATTACAAGTAAGCTTCCATGGTGGCGGGACGATGTGGCACCCAGAATCAAGCTCAGGGCAAGAATGTGGGAAGGGTTTGAAATATTTGTCGGCTTGAATAAAGCCCTCCGGGAAATGCCCAATTATACTGACGGAATGCTTCTCATTGGTGATGCGGCAGGACTTGAAAATACCGAGCTGTGTGATGGCGTCCCCACGACCTGGTTTTCTGCAGAAATCGCAGCAGATGTAGCAATAGAAGCAGTGATAAAAAACGACCCGTCAGCTGATTTCTTGTCCAAGTATAACGACCGTATAAAAGCCCATCCGATTATTCAATGGGCGATCACAGCAACCAGCCGGTACAACCTTCGGGAAGCCCAGAAAACCCATGATATTAAAAAACTCAGACATCTTGTTCACAGGGGATGGGGGTTAGGTGCTTTTGTACACGCAAGCACACCGCTTATGCAAATTTTTCTTGAACATATAAAAAATGACCCTTCGATTATCGGCAAATGGATACGAATGTATCTCAGGTATTATTATAATTGGCATCATGAACGTTTTGGAGACGAAGGGAAACCTGTCACCTCCTCCAGCTTCCTTTCTAAAAGCAATAAAAATAAAGGCATTCTATCGGTAAGTTTGAAGTTAATGGACCTTACACTTAAGGTATGCGGCCCGGCAATAAAAAAGACAGCCGGCTTTCTGCTTCCTTTTTCCTCATCTGCCAATAGTCTGATGCAAAAACTGCTCCCGCTTCTTGAACCAATATATCTTTTGCTTATCAAGCTTCTGTCTCCGATAACGGAACCTTTAAGCCGTATGGCTGTCAACATAGTGACAGATTGTGAGCCTTCGGTTTTTGAAGATTCAGACAAAAAGGGAAAACAGCAAAATGAATAAAAGAGTAGCAGAGTTCCCCGGCGTGAAATGGATCAAAAATGCGGGCAATTTCATCAAGATTATTCCGGAAAAATGCTCAGGCTGTGGAAACTGCATAAAAGTCTGCCTTGGGCAATGCCTGGAACTCAAGGATGGTTCAGCCCATGTTAAAAGTCTTGATACGTGCATGGAGTGTGGCGCCTGCTGGTATGTCTGCGATGAAGAAGCAATTATCTTCTCCTGGCCACCTGGCGGAACCGGTTTCAAAACCGACTGGGGCTAAACGGATGCCATTGACTATCCTACTGCCTGCATCCATGAGAATGTTAACGTACCGAGCGTAATCATAATACAGATATACTGGTAAATAGAAGCAAGCGGTCGATCAATGATCACAGAATACCCTATTCCTATGGCAAGACCTGCGCTAAAACCGAAAAGGTGCGCCATAATATCGGTATATTCCCCTGCCCCGAGAAAAGCCAGCAAAGCAAGACCGCATGCAAGGGGAAGCCACGCACTTTTTTTCCAGTCAGACTGTTTTGATCGATTCATGAATTGATATCCGGACAATATACCGACCGCCCCGAAAACAGCGGTCGAGGCACCAATGGAAACATGCCCGGTCTGGTAAAAAAAAGCGTTCATCAAATTACCTGCCATACCGCTTGCAAGTATCATCAACCACCCGGCGCCCCAGCCCGTTATTCCACAAACTGCCGTGCCAAAAAGGATGATACCGAAAATATTACCGGCAAGATGAGCTGCATCTCCGTGAAAAAGAAGGGCCGTTGCGGTTCTGTAATATTCTCCATGAACTATTTTAGATGCAGATGCGCCGAAACTTTCAATGAATATTTTAAAACCTTTTCCACTGTCTGCCACGATATAAACAACGACTAACATTACGGCTGCCCATACACCGGATAAAGTCTTCATAAAAAAATCGTCGGCAATACCGTCCGGTTTATGTTCAGCCCTATTTTCGTTCATGTACTCGGCAAGAACGGTTAATGCTTTTTCGGTATCATCATCTTCAACAATAATACTCCATCGGTCCCTGTTTTTCTCAGTTTCAAAGGATATCCCTGCAGATGCGAGAACTGCTGTGAATGTGTTCACCTGGTTTTCTGTAAGTCCGTTACAGAGTTTAAACATTAATAATCTTTAACCCAGGAACAGGCCGATTGCAACAAGTAGCGGCGTGGTGACATTAATTATTACGTTCATACCCATATAGGGAATCAGCTTTTGGATATCTTCAGCATGCCTGTAAGCACCAACGCATACAAATAGTGCTGGAATAAAAGTGATGAGCCCCAACAGGCTGTAGCTCGGCAAATACTGTAAATCAACGCCATAAATGATCGACAAATAAGTTAAAAGTATAAAGCTGGTATAAATAAAACTGCTCTTTCTCCTGCCGGCAACACCGGGGAAATGGCTTCTGCCTATGCTTTTGTCCGCTTCAGCATCGGGAAACTGATTTAAAAGAAGCAGATTGCTGACAAGAAAAAACGGAACAAGGGAGGCAAAAAAAGCGGTCATGGAATACTCTCCTGTGAGGACAAAATCAGTTCCCATAACCATGAGCGGCCCAAAACCTATTCCCGGAGCGAACAGACACAGCATACTGTTGCGTGTAAGCAATGGTGTGTATCCGATGATAATCAGAAGTCCGAAAACACCCAAAGGCAAAAGCGCAGGACCGCTGACAAACAAAAAAAACAGCCCTATTAAAGCTGTAATAATTAATGTTACAAGTGCCGTTATTAATGCATGTCGCGCAAACTCCGGCCTCTCCGGGAGAGCACCGCTTCCGCCACTGAAAGGAGTACGCTCTGTTTTATAGTCCAAGCCGGTTTTAAAATCGAAATACTCGTTAAATGCATTTACACTGATATGTGCTGAAAAAGCCCCGATTAAAGCCATTATAAATCGAAAATAACTCACCTGTCCTGATGTCCAGATTGCGGTTGAAAGTCCCAGCACAACACATGCCGGCGTCAAAATAAGAAATGGAAGACGCATTGGGCCCAAAATGTATTTTAATGTAGTCATAGTTTACGCTGCCTTTCGCCTGTGAATAATTACCTGTCTAAAAAGTACATGTTTCTAATTTATCCGTCAATATTTTACAATTATATTTTTCGACCATTTTTTTCGATAAGGCTAATCCGGAAATTATCGAAAACCAGACTTTCAATCAAGTCTTGATTTGAGTCAGGGCCTATGGTAAATTTTATCAATTCTTCAACCTTCAACTTGCCTTCAGACTTCAACTTGTTGATAATAACATGAACGTAATTAAAAATTCTTTTGATACGCGGAAAATGAATATGGCAAAAAAAACTATCCGGCTTGTTTCATGGAATGTTAACGGGCTCAGAGCAGTGGTGAAAAAGGATTTTATTCAATCCATAAGGCGACTTGATGGGGACATCGTTGCACTTCAGGAGACAAAGCTGCAGGAACACCAGCGTACAAATGAAATGATCGATTTAAATGGCTACCAGTCGTACTGGTCCTATGCATCCACAAAAAAAGGATACAGCGGGGTTGCCGCCTATTCCCGAATGGAACCCGAACAAGTTCAAACCGGCATTGGAATAGAAAAATATGATAATGAAGGACGAATCCTTGAAATGGATTTTAAAGACTTTATTTTTTTCAACATTTATTTTCCTAACGGCCAGATGAGCGAAGAACGCCTTCAGTACAAGCTTGATTTTTATAAGGACTTTTTTGAATATACAGACCGACTTAAGAAAAAAGGACGTAGCCTTATCATAACGGGTGATTTCAATATCGCCCACAACGCTATTGACCTCAAGCACCCCAGGGCAAATAAAGACCGTTCAGGGTTTTTACGCATTGAAAGGGACTGGCTGGACCATATTGTTAAAAATGGCTATGTGGACACTTTCCGTTATCTTTATCCTGAAACCGTAAAATATTCCTGGTGGAGCTATCGTTTTAACGCAAGAAAAAATAATGCGGGTTGGCGGATCGATTACTTTTTCGTAACTCGGGACATTATTGAAAAGGGCTGGATCAAAGATGCCTTTATCGATAATGATGTTTTTGGATCTGACCATTGCCCGGTTGGGTTGGTGCTGGAATTTTAAATGTAAGTTTTTCACACCCTAAACACCAAGCAGAGATATTATTTTTAACAATTTGACAAAATAAAGCTTTACATATATTTTAAAGTATATATATTATATTTCAACAAGCTGGGGGAGCCTTTTGGCTGAGAGGAATCTGTTGATCGACCCCTCGAACCTGATGCAGTTCATGCTGCCGTAGGGAAGCGGACCAACAACTAACATAATGGATAACTGGTCTGCCCCAAAAGGAGCGGGCCTTTTTTATTTCAGGAGCTTTAAATGGACATTATCATAACAGTAAACGGCAAAAAAGAAGCCATTAAAGAGAATACACAAATTTCTGATTTCCTTGCATCAAAAAAATTGAGCCCCGACAAGGTTGTTGTTGAATACAATCTTGACATTCTGAACAGGGAAAATCTTGAAAATAGTGTTCTAAAGGAAAATGATATTCTCGAAATATTACGGATTGTCGGTGGAGGTTGAGAAATAATGGATGACTTATTTGAAATAGGTGGCAAAAAACTGAAAAGCCGACTGATTACAGGCACAGGCAAATACTCGTCAGATGCGCTTATTCCTGACATTATCAGTGAATCCGGATCCCAGGTTATTACCGTTGCTTTACGAAGAATAGATTTTGACTCTGAAACCGACAATATTCTGGACCGTATTCCTGAGCATGTTCAGCTCCTTCCGAACACATCGGGCGCAAGAAATGCAGCCGAAGCAGTAAGAATCGCAAAACTTGCCCGTGCTGCCGGATGTGGAAACTGGATTAAAATAGAAGTAATATCCGACAATAAGTACCTGCTTCCTGACGGATTTGAAACCGTTGAGGCGACAAAGGTCCTTGTAAAGGAAGATTTTATCGTTCTGCCTTACATAAGCCCTGACCTGATGGTTGCGAAAAGACTTGAAGAGGCCGGTGCTGCAGCTGTAATGCCGCTTGGCGCTCCCATCGGCACCAATCGCGGCCTTAAAACAAAGGAACTGGTCAAAATTCTTATTAATGAAATTGATCTGCCGGTTATCGTGGATGCCGGTCTGGGAAAGCCAAGTCATGCCTGTGAAGCAATGGAGATGGGTGCAGATGCCTGCCTTGTGAATACTGCGATAGCCGGCGCAAATAATCCCGGCGCAATGGCAAGGGCTTTTGGTAAAGCTGTTCAGGCCGGAAGAGAAGCGTTTCTTGCAGGGCCGGGAGCGACATCCGAGCGTGCCTCAGCCTCATCCCCGCTGACCGGTTTTCTGAATGAGCCATAACAAATGAAGGTATAAAGAAAAGCTGATATGAGTTTCTTTCAAACATGCTTAAAGTACGATGATTTTCAACCGGATACTGTTTTAGGACAGTTTGGTAAAAAAGATGTCGAACAAGTACTTAACAAGGAAACCTTAAAAGGAGATGATTTCTTAGCGCTTCTGTCACCTGCCGCGGAATACTTTATCGAGGAGATGGCTCAAAAAGCGCATAGGCTTACCGTGCAGCAGTTCGGCAAAGTGATTCAACTCTACACACCGATGTACCTTTCTAATTTTTGCACAAACCATTGTCTGTACTGCGGCTTCAACAGCAAAAATAATATTTTTCGAAAGCAGCTTTCCCCTGAAGAAGTAGAAATTGAAGCTGCTGCGATAGCAAAAACAGGCCTTAAACATATCCTGATCCTTACAGGCGGAGCCCGGAAAATTGCCACGCCTGAATACATTAAAAGCTGTGTCAAAATTATTTCTAAGTATTTTAAGTCGATCTGCATTGAAATTTATGCACTTGAAACAGAAGAATACGCAGAACTGATTGAAGCGGGTGTGGATTGCATCACAATCTACCAGGAGACATATAACACCGGACTGTATAAATATCTTCATCCAAAAGGCCCTAAACAAAATTTCCAGTATCGTCTTAACGCACCGGACAGAGCCTGCAAGGCCGGTATAAGATCTGTAAATATCGGCGCTCTGCTGGGGCTTGATGACTGGCGCAAAGAAGCTTTCCTGACAGGACTTCATGCGGAATACATCCGGCACTACTTCCCTGAAGTAGAACTCGGCATCTCTTTACCCAGAATCAAACCTCATGAAGGTAGTTTTCAACCACCTCATGTTGTAACGGATAAAAACTTTGTACAGATCATGCTTGCATTCCGGCTTTTTCTTCCCAGGGCCGGCATTGCAATATCCACCAGGGAGCCTGCAGTACTTCGGGACAATATTATCAGGCTGGGGGCAACGAAAATGTCAGCAGGCTCTTCAACAAAAGTTGGCGGCTGGACAACCGGCGATAACAATACCGGACAGTTCGACATTTCCGACCACAGGACCGTTCAGGAAATAAAGGAGCAGATATGCAAACTTGGATATCAGCCTGTGTTTAAAGACTGGCAGCCTATATTTAAGGAGGCTCTATAACTCATGAATGCTTTTGAAAAAGAAATTCAAGTTCATGTCGGAAGTAAAGCGCTTGAAAAGATTCAGGCGGTACAAGTCGGCATTGCAGGTGCCGGAGGTCTTGGATCAAACTGTGCCGCCAACCTGACCCGCTGCGGATTCAGGCGGTTTACAATTGTCGATTTTGACAATGTAGAGTTTTCAAACCTGAACAGGCAATTTTTCTTCAGCAACCAGGTGGGAAAGCCCAAAGTAGATATGCTCAAAGAAAACCTACTTGCAGTCAACCCTGACCTTGAGTTGAATATCTTTGCCAAAAAAATAGACCGGGACAATATAAACGATTTTTTTGATGCGTGCGATATTATTGTCGAAGCATTTGATAGCGCAGAAGCTAAAAAAATGATCATCGAGGCCTACGCGGGTTCGGAAAAACTTATGGTTTCCGCATCAGGAATCGCAGGATGGGGAAAAAGCGATGATATAAAAATTCATCGTGCAGGCAAAAACTTTTTTCTTATCGGAGATCTGATTTCCGAAACAACAGCAGAACTTCCGCCGATTTCACCCAGAGTCAACATCGCCGCGGCAAAACAGGCAGATGTTATTTTGTCTCATATTCTTGGCTCAAACACCCAGGAAATGGAGATATAAATGAGAGCAAACAGCACCTCCCGAAAAAACGTATTTCCCGACACGGATATTTATTGCATTACTTCCGAAGAACACTCAAATGGCAGGGATAACATTGAAGTCGTCAAGGAAATGATCCATGCCGGCATAAAAATTATCCAGTACCGCGAAAAAGATAAGGATATGGGAGAAAAAATGCCGGAGTCTTTTTCATAGTAAATGATCATGTCGACCTTGCCATGATGACAGATGCCGATGGAATCCATCTGGGGCAGGAGGACCTTCCCATTGAAGCGGTCAAAGGAATAGTGGGCAATGATATTGTAATCGGTCTTTCCACACATTCGCCATCTCAGGCCAAAGAAGCAATAGCAAGAGGGGCAGATTATATAGGTGTGGGGCCCATTTATAAAACACAGACAAAAAAAAACGTTTGTGACCCGGTGGGTTTAAGTTATCTCGACTATGTTACAAGCCGAATCAGCATACCGTTTGTTGCCATAGGCGGCATAAAAGCCCACAATGTATCGGAAGTTCTGGAACATGGTGCCGGATGTGTGGTAATGGTTACGGAAATCGTCGGCGCAAATGACATTGCCGGAAAAATAAAAGATATAAGAAATATAATAAAAAAAGGATAGGACTATGAATTATACAACACAGATGGACGCGGCCAGGAAAGGAATCATCACAACTGAAATGGAGACTGTTGCTGCAAAAGAAAAAATGGAGTTGGAGAAACTTAAAAAGCTTATCTCCCTCGGCAAAGTGGTTATTCCTGCAAATAAAAATCATAAAACCTTAATACCTGAAGGTATTGGAGAAGGCCTGAGAACAAAAATAAATGTTAATCTCGGCATATCCAAAGACTGCTGCGACATTGACCTGGAAATACAAAAAGTCGAACATGCCCTTGCCCTCAAGGCAGAAGCGATCATGGATCTCAGCTGTTTCGGAAAAACCCGTGAATTTCGAAAAAAACTGATTGAGATGTCCACAGCCATGATCGGTACGGTGCCGATTTATGATGCTGTCGGTTTTTATGACAAAGACCTCAAGGACATCACTGTTGATGAATTTTTTCGAGTAGTTGAAGAACACGCGGAAGATGGCGTTGATTTCATGACAATTCATGCGGGCCTTAACAGAGCAACAGCTGAAAAAATCAAGCCGAACAGCAGGCTTACCGGCATTGTATCGCGGGGCGGCTCTCTCCTCTTCGCCTGGATGAAAATGAACAACCAGGAGAACCCGTTTTATGAGCACTACGACAGGCTGCTGGATATTTGTGAAGCATATGATATCACACTGAGTCTTGGCGATAGCTGCCGTCCCGGCAGTATTCACGATTCCACCGATGCCGCTCAGGTTGAAGAAATGATTGTCCTCGGAGAACTCACCCTTCAGTCCTGGGAAAGAAATGTCCAGGTTATGATAGAAGGACCAGGACATATGGCGCTAAACGAAATCAGCGGCAACATGATGCTTGAAAAGCGACTCTGTCATGGTGCGCCCTTCTACGTTTTAGGCCCCCTTGTAACAGATATCGCACCAGGCTATGATCACATCACCAGCGCAATCGGCGGTGCAATTGCAGCAGCTAACGGCGCTGATTTTCTTTGTTACGTGACACCTGCCGAACATCTGAGACTCCCGACGCTCGAAGACATGAAGGATGGTATTATTGCGACACGAATCGCAGCACATGCTGCAGATATTGCAAAAGGTATTAGTGGTGCAAGAGAATGGGACAATGAAATGAGCAAAGCACGAATGAATCTTGACTGGGAAAAAATGATCGCTCTGTCCATAGATCCTGAAAAAGCCCGTCAATTTAGAGAATCATCAAAACCCGAAGAAGAAGAGACATGCACTATGTGCGGAAAAATGTGTGCGATACGCAGCACTAAGCTGGCTCTTGAGGGTAAAAATATACAGCTTCATGATTAAAAATAGTATCTGAACGGGAACCATAATTTCAGCTTTTTCAAGGTTGCCAAACTCGCATCGAAATGATACAAAAGCGGTATTATCACATCTAAATTCTTTTTTATTGGTATTATTAATAAGTTATACTCATTATCATTGTTTCCTTTGTACCGGAAACAACTATTCGTATTTGTATTTTCATAAAAGGGGGATCCTATGGACAAAATTTTACGAATCGATATGGGAGCTGAAGGCGGTCCGAAAATCACTTCGGGAGAACCGGGTGATTACGCCGGACTGGCAGGCCGTGGAATGACATCCGCGATCATTTCAAAAGAAGTTCCGCCGTTGTGTCATCCTCTGGGTGAATCGAATAAAATAGTTATCGCACCGGGGCTTCTGAGCGGTTCAGCCGCAGCACAATCCGGTCGCATCTCGGTTGGGTGCAAGAGTCCGCTCACAGGCGGCATCAAAGAAAGCAATTCAGGCGGCCAGGCGGCCCAGGTATTGGGAAGGCTCGGATACGCTGCAATAGTTATTGAAGGAAAACCAAAAGACGACTCCCTATACAAACTCATTATAAACAAAGACGGCGCTAACATCACTCCTGACAACAGTATTAAAATGCTTGGAAACTATGATCTGATTGATAAAATAAAAGAGGAATTCGGTGACAAGATCACTTGCATCTCCATTGGTCCGGCCGGTGAAATGAAAATGGCATCCGCCTCCATCGCCTTTACAGACATGGAATTTAGACCGACGCGTCACGCAGGTCGAGGCGGTGCCGGTGCAGTTATGGGTGCAAAAGGAGTAAAAGTAATCGTGCTTGATGACACGGATATGAAAATGCGTCAGCCAAAAGATCCCGACAAATTCAAGAAAGCGAATAAAAGTTTTGTCCAGGGCCTGAAAAAGCATCCGGTAACAGGAGAAGGGCTTCCGGCATTTGGAACTAATGTTTTGACCAGTATTATTAACGAAGCCGGTGCATTTCCTACAAACAATTTTTCAAAAGGCAGGTTTGACGGCGTAGCAAAAATCAGCGGTGAAACCCTGGCTGAAACTGAATCGAGCAGAGGCGGCAATCCAACGCATGGATGCCACAAAGGATGTGTCATTCAGTGTTCAGGAACCTTTAAAGATAAAGACGGACAGTTTCTCACAAAACAGCCCGAGTATGAAACTATCTGGGCACATGGCGCCAACTGCGGCATCGACGACCTTGATGCCATTGCACAGCTTGACCGCCTTGACGATGACTATGGAATCGACACAATCGAAATGGGCGCCACCATCGGTGTAGCAATGGAAGCCGGAATTGCGGAATTTGGAGATGCCGATGCCGCCATCAAGCTTGTGAAAGAAGTCGGGAAAGGCTCGGATCTTGGACGAATTCTCGGGAGTTCCCACTGTCAAAGGCCAGTCAATGCCTGCATATGATCCACGTGCTGTTCAGGGAATCGGTGTCACATACGCCACTACTCCCATGGGAGCCGACCATACGGCAGGATATGCTATAACAGCCAATATTCTGGGGGTTGGAGGGAATGTTGACCCGCTGAAACCCGAAGGCCAAATCGAACTTTCCAGAAATCTTCAAATCGCAACAGCAGCAATCGATGCCACAGGCTACTGTCTTTTTATCGCCTTTGCGATTCTCGACCAGCCGGACACCTTTCAGGATATGCTTGATGTGATAAGCGCCTTTACGGGACAAGAACTGACAGCAGACGGTGTTACAGAACTTGGGAAAAAAATACTTGATTTTGAACTTGATTTTAATCGACGGGCAGGTTTTACCTCAAAACAGGACAGGCTCCCTGAATTCTTTAAAAAGGAAGCGCTTGCGCCTCACAATGTTACCTTTGACGTAAAAGATGAAGAGTTGGATCAGGTATTCAACTGGTAGTCCTTTAGTCCATCCGGAAATGACGGTTTCCGGATGGACCTTACCTTTATGAATATAACCGGATGAAAAAGCCCATTGAAATCAACATAACCCTTAAAAAACATGCGGTTCAATATTTTTATCTGCTCTTATCAAAAGGATTTAGGATTCAATTCAAGCCGGGTTGCAGTATAAAAAATCTGCTCTGTCAGCAACTCGGATTTGATGAAACTTACGTCAGTCGGAGAATCCAGACGATATTTCTAAATGGAAAAGCAGTGGATAACATCAATACGACTGTGGTTTCCGATAAGTCCACCCTTGCTCTATCTGCAGCCATGCCAGGGCTCGCAGGTGCAATATTCCGGACCGGAAGTCGATATTCCGCAATGAGAAACTCCATTTCTTATTCAGCCCATGAAAAACAAGCATGTGAAGATTCAGGTCTATTGGAGCTAAAACTCTTTAATCTGGTTGCAAGGGAAACCGGAGAAATGATTTTACTTCGCGGCATTCTGGTTAACGGCAAAGACCTTTGCAGCGTGATAGAAGAACATTCTGAAGTGTTCGAACATCAAGACAACAAAATATACTTGAATCATAAAAAAATAGACATGGGCAACCTTTTATCATCTGGAATTAAGGAGACAGTATATCTATTTCTTACCGTGCTATAGCTATGAATTAAGGGGACAGTATATGTATTTCTCTGGATTCCGTATAAAAAGCCAAGATAGAAATGAAATACATATACTGTCCCCTTAATTCACCCTCCGCCCACCAGGGGAAAAATTCCGACCCGATCCCCATCTTTAAGCAACGCTTTATCTTTTGCATGCAAACCATTGATAAATATAAGCTTAACATCTTCTGAAGGAACTCCAAACCGATTTAGCAAATCCACCACTGTTGACCCTTCATTGCACATGACATCCCAAAACTCTCTGCCGGTTCCTCCAGGTTTATATTGCATGAGCGACGCAAAAAAATTAACTTCAATATTTAGAATTCCGGGAATTCCGGGGACAGTATATATATTTCTTATCATGCGATAACTAGTAGGATGACCGATATTTTTGTGGCGACAAAATAGATATGCTGCCCCCGCAATTCCATTCCCCAGTTTCAGGATGAAAAAAACCGGCCAATAATTTTTTTGATGAAACCCAGGCCAAATCGATTCTTGGCCTGAATTAGTTCTATGTTCGACTCCCTTAGCCGGGAAGACAGGATCTCCGCAAATATCCGGTAAAGAAGATATCTGAAAGCAATTTTTTCATGATCTTGCAGCTTTTCTATATATAGCGTATCAGTTGCGAGACAAACAGTCGTGTCAATCGAGTAAACAGACGCAGACCTAGGTTTACCGTCAATTACACTCATTTCCCCAAAGATGTCGCCTCTTTTATCAAGAACAGATAGTTCTCTTCCCTCTTTAACAATTTTCACACGGCCTTTGGTTAAAAAAAATATCCACTTATCATTTAAGCCTTCTTCACATATCACCTCGCCCGCTTCATATGTTCTTATCTTACTCATTTTGATCAGATTTTTAATATCTCTCTCTTTTAGCGGCGAGAGAATAGGTATTTTCATTAAATCTTTTATAAGCTCTTTGCTTTCCTTTAAATAAGCTGTCTCTTTCATTTTTTTCGCCTTTATGAGGGGAGAAAATAACCGTTTTTTCCTCTATAAACTTTATTATCATTGATATCAAAGTATTGAAAGAAAGTAAAGCGCTAACGACAAACCGATCACCATTGAGTTCCTATTATAGTCACTTCTACAGTTCTGTTCCTTGCTCTGTTGTCGTGATTAATCAACACTACCTGCTGCCATGTACCTAGGCGGAGGCGCCCTTTTCTGACCGGCAACGCGATGGAGGGCCCCATCATGGCAGCCTGGACATGGCTGTGGCCATTTCCGTCATGCCATGCTTCTTCATGTTCGTATACATCACCAGGCGGCGCCAACCTGCTGATTGCCTGCTTCAGGTCTTCCACAACACCAGGTTCATACTCTATGGTCGTTAAAGATCCTGTTGAGCCAACGACAGACGCTGTGATTGACCCGTTTACTATTTTCGATTCTTCGATCAAACGACCAAGGTCTGAAGTAATGTCAAGAATATCCGGACCTGTTTTCAGGCTTACCCGAATCGCATCACAAAAAATAGTTGCAGAAGTCATGCATCCCCTCCATGGCTAAAGAAGTTTTAAATTCCAGTTCCACAAACCCGGCCGCTTTTTCAGTTTTATGCCCCTTGGCAGCGGTTCTTCAAAATGTACAAACATTGAAAAACCTGCCTTTACAAGCGCCGGACGGTGTTTTTCCAAATCAAGTTTCCAGTTGGGAAAAACCCAATAGTCAGAATCATATTGCGCAACCCAGGCCTGTTCACCCCGAGGACTTGAAAACAGGTTGCCAACTTTTAAATCCGCTGCAATGGTTCTTGATATGCATAGGGGCCAGTTCCCTGAAAGAACGATGCCCACCGGCAACACACTCTCTTTTGCAAGCCTTGAATAATCGTCTTTTCCAAGTTCCGGACTTACAATGACACCTGAAAAACCAAAGGATGCCAGGCGTTCAATGGCAAGGGGATTTGCCGCATTACAGAACGGGCCTGCCCACAACTTCAACCCCTTTTTTTGGTTGAAAAATACAATCTGCCAGGGGGAGTTTAAAACAAAATATCGCCCTCCCCTGTCTAAAATAAGCTTTATGCGATTTATTAAATCATTCTCGTTTTCAGGCCACACAACAGGAGGAAGCCACCACCAGCATTTTGCGGTATCTGATTTAGACAGTCTGTCAGCGGTCAAATCTGAAAGCCAAAGCCCGGAAACGCCCCTGTTTCGTATTTTATGAAGTGTCCTGCCCACATGCATATCAGCGGGACGTGTTTTTGCTTTACCTGTTATTTTATCTGATACTTTATAGGGCTTTTTAAGTTTTGCCTTAAATCCGGACATTTCCGAAAAATTAACCGAAATGTTTTCAAGCTCTTGCCGCATATTTAGAAGCGCGTCTTTCAGTTCTTTTTCGCGGCGGTCAACAATAAATACGGGGGACCCTCCGATGCGCAACCTGCGTCCCGGCAGTTTTATGGTCAATCGTCCTTTTTTTGGAACGCCTCGGGTGACCCTATATGTGGTATGTCCGGACTCATCTTCATAACCTATGCGCAGGAGGTCGCCTGTTAAAAGCTGTTGTCTTGGAATCAGAAACATATTTTTTTCAGATCCCTTAATTCTGCCCGCGAAAAGCCCTGAGCCGGTTTGTTCGTCTGTTTTTACCGGTGCCTGGGGCCTCTGGGGCAAAAAATTGTAATGTGTGGCTTTTCTGCCGAGTGCATATTCAAGAAGATTCAGGGCCTCTTTTTTTGCGCCGGATTTTA
>JAFDJC010000154.1 GCA_019307665.1 Deltaproteobacteria bacterium
AAAGCACATCTCGCATGACAAATTGCACCGGTAGGTGAGTTCTATAAAAAAGTTGCGGCAACGAAATGCTTTTCCGTCAAAGAATTTGGGTGGTAAAGAATAATATAGTGATCTAATTATTTTTTGAAATATAGACATTTCTAAGCTGGAAACTATAAGAAGATAGGGGTAAACAGGTTGTTATTTCTTATAATTTTTTAAGAATTATCAGCCAGTGGCCTCCCAGCCATCTGATCAATGGGATTTTAGATAATTCCAACAATCTTAGCCCCGGTATCTATAACTGTTTGAGATATTTCACCGCCTTTACATCCGCCGTCAAGGACTTTAAACTCATTTTCCAACAAATAGTCAGATAGATAGGAAATCCAAGCTTTTCTCATTAAATAGACTGGACTAGCTTTACTAACTTTCTTTTTACCAAAATTATGGTCATATGGTTCATTACGTTTCTTATCCCAATCATAAGGTCCATCGGCCAGTAATACTTTCAGTTCATTTAATTGAGTCTGAAAATGCTTTCTGGCTTTTAAGCGCATTAATAGAAAGTCAAATAGGCACAAAAAAATAGTCCATAAAAGAGCAATGCCTGGATATTTAAATGAAAACAGGAGCCCAACTGAAATGGTGGTTAAAAAATACCTTAACCGCCAAAATTCCAGAAACTTAGTCATTTTGATATTATCGTTTATACGATATTCCCAGCCCTCTATTTCATCAGCCAAAATGAATTCATTGCATATTTCTTTTTGTTTAGCCATAAATCGCGGTATGAGTTTCTCTACAGAAGGAGGTTCATTAAAAGGTAGTTCTACTCATTATTTTGGGATCGAAGCTCTAAAAATTGAAGCGGAAAATTATATGTAAACAGAGGCTATCCACTTGAGGGTCGAATTATCGATATTTTTGATGATCATTTGATCTTCATGATTAAGTGGCTTAACAAAATATAAGACTACAAGTAGAAAAAATATGTAGATTATTCCAACACCTATAAGTGAAAAAATTGTTTGTACCGAAAAGATTTTCAAAATTAATAGGGATAATATAATCGCAGCGCTTGCTTTAAAAATAAACATGAATGGATAGGAGTGGCGTAGCAGCTTATGAGTATAAGCATATTCTATGGTCACCGTCATCACTATGCAAAAACCTGTAGCAACGATAGCCCCCATGGCTCCGTATTTAGGAATGAGGATGATATCTAAGATTAGATTCATCAAGCCGCCAACAAACCTGCAAACCAATACCACTTTTGCTTTTTCCATTGCATACAGAGCTGTGACATGAACTCCCCCGCCTATCAGTCGTTGAATGATAAAAAAACAGGCATAGACTTGAACCAAGCCTGCAGCCGGGAGATAGGAATCTGAAAAAAAAGTTACAATGAAAGGATGTGCATAAACAGCCAAAAAAGCCACAACAGGCGCACTCAGAATAAATTCCAGTTTAATCAACGACTCCCAGGCAATACCTAATTGTTTTCTTCCTTGCTCATTCTCGATTTCGGAAAAAGTTGTAAGAGCAACACCACTAAGCCCTGCTGTCGTCAACGAGCTTATGATAATGACAGTGGATATCGCAAGGTTGTAATAGCCGGCCTCAGACGCAGCAGCAACAAAAAAACCAATAAGAAGAATATCGATCTGCTTGCCCAAGCCGAATTCAACAAGACTCGTCAGCCAGGAAGCTTTTCCAAAATTAAACAAAGGCTTTAAATCAAAGGATTCTTTCGGAAATTTAATAGTTTTTCGCAGTGGTATCAGATAAAAGACAAGTGACAGGCAAGAAGTGGTGATCACAATTAATAGCAGGGTATCGAGCCTAAAGCCGGCCGATAAAAATATATAAGCACAAATAAATTGATATAAAGCGGAAATTACGTTTACTATTCCAATATACTTAAGTTGATGCTGACTGACCATCACCCTTGACAAGAGAGATCCGAGGCTGGTGGAAGCAACGTAGCCAATAACGTAAATGGATGACTTTCCAATAGGTAGAATGGGGATGTAGAAATCTAGAATGTTCACAAAACCTAAATACATGCCACAGGTTGCTAATATTACCATTAAGCGGATGAAAATAAGACGGTTGAGCAAGAAGGAGATCTTTGTAGGAAAATTTCTAAGTTTTGGAATGTAAGTGTTAACAATATTCTCAAATCCAAAATGAGTGAATAAACCTAGAAAGAAACAAAAGCTAATGATTAAAGAATACTCTCCGTATAAAGTCTTACCTAATTTTCTGGTAATTACCACAGTGAATAAAAATCCCAATCCGAATTGAGCCATCTTAGCCGACTGGTTCCAGAGCGTACTCCTAACGAATTTTTGGGTTGTTCCTTCTATGGGCGGTCTATCTCGCATCAGTTCCTTAGGCAGTTATCATGCACAAGTCACTGATGTGGTTATCCTTGTGCATTTTTTCGTTTATTTAATGATGGATATTATTGAAACTCATTTCATGTCCTGAGCACTGATCGAATTCCGGATACGATGACTTCATTGAAAGGTTTTACGAATCGAAGCGGAAAGCGGTATAGAAAAAATAGGAAAATAAATATTATCAGGGAAATTCTATTAAGGTCTACAAATTTTTCCCGAACATTTTTCAGGGACCTGGTCGATATAGAGGATTTAAGTTCATTCACGAACAAGGCAGCATCGTGTGGCATATAAAACGTCTCTTCAGAATAAATTTCTTTTAAATTATTTTGTTTGATGAGTGTATAATACCTTTTCAATGTCATCTTATTTAGACTCATATAGAGCTTTTCCACATAATCTGTGGTTATAATTCGAAATTTGGATTGCTGCCGCCTTATGGCCTGACGAACCAAGCGATCTGGCAAAATATGAAACCATGGTATCTTTATATAATCTATAGTATGACCTCCGTAGGGACTATAGAAAAGAGGAAAATTAACAAATAGAAGTCCTTCAGGCTTTAAAACGCGGCGGCATTCAGACACCGCAACTTCAGGATTTTCAAGATGCTCCAGCACGCTATCTAACCTGATAATATCAAAACTTGCCCTTCTAAATGGCAGTTTATGAGCATCGGCAAGACAAAATGTGACCACGGCTTCTTTTTCCTTGGCAAAATAGATCGCATCTTTTAAAAATTTATCTTCGTATAATTGATTATCGGCACCCGTAACTCGGAGCCCATTCATAGCGAAATAAACACTTGCTCCACCATAGCCGCACCCAAGATCCAACATTTCTTTATTCTGGGTATCAGTGAACCTGCGCATTTCGTCAAGTGATCCCCGGGCGGCTTCATATTGATATTCAAAAAAAGCCTGACGCGATCTACCCCTTCGCTGCTGCAGTTCAGCGACTTTTATAGCTTCATTTTTACTCAAAACTTAAGCAAAGATTGTTCCCTGAAAAGTATATCTTCCAAGTAATGACGATTCTTATTTTTCTCTGTTTCCATATTCAAGACGAATAATGATGGAGTTTTTCTTTCTTGGCTTTTATTAATAAACCCTGACAAAAAAATTCCTTCAAGCCTTCCTTTTCCCACAGTTTAGAAAAGAGATAGAAAAGACGCAGTTTATTTGAATTATAAAAACGCATTGAAAACCCATTTTCTGCAACGATTGAAAAATTTGATTTGGTCAGAATTTCTTTCAAATCAGCGAAAGTAAAGTAGTGAAGATGGCCGCCATCATATCCTTCAATATCCATACTGGTTTTCGGTGCCGTTCCTCGAAATAACAGATTAGATATATGCCCGATAAACCTTGTATTTGGAGTTGACAGGATAAATTCACCATTATCTTTCAACACTCTACCTGCCTCTTCGACTAAATGAAGTGGATCAAAGAGATGCTCAATAACATCCAGACAAACAACAGCATCTACTGATTGATCTTTAAGAGGTATAGCAGCTTGGTTTAAATTCGATTGTATTGCTGTCATTTTTTTTGAAGCCAAAGATAAACCTGTTAGGGATATATCGAGGCCAATTATTTGATTGAACCTATCTTTTACCAAGTCAGAGATTCTTCCCCTGCCACATCCGACATCTAATAATACATCCCCTTTCCCGATAAGCTTTAAAGCCTCAGTCTCCCTTCCTTCTTCAATATCCATTTCATTGCCGGTTGATTTTCTTTTCCAGATAGTGTTATAAAATTCATTTTCTCGCATATTGGAAACCTATCACCAATCTTGGAGATCTGTGTGAATCGCTCTCACCAGTTGCTATAAAACCTAATGGTGTTATCCAGCTATCTTAGTTAATGACTTTCAACTAAGTTTCGATAGAAATCTTAAGAGAGGGTTTTTCTATAATTTTATTAGTGTGCGATCATAATGTCTTTGCACTTAACCGCTGAAATACACATAGAACATCCTTTATCATTCTATTACTGCTAAGATACTTTTCAGCTTTATGCCGCGCTATTTTGCCAATGCTTTTCCTTAACTGAGGATCAGTTAATAGACGAACACATAAACTCTCGAGCTGTCCAGGTTTATGAGGTTTATATAAAAACCCATTAACCTCGTTGTCGATGGAGGTCGATACTCCTCCACTTTTGGCAGCAACAACAGGACGACCACAAGCCATCGCTTCAGCGACTGAAATACCAAATGATTCATAACGTAAGGTTGGATAGACAAAAAGATCGCACAAATTATAATAGTTAACCAGATTATCATTCTCTATATGGCCTAATAAATGAACCTTATTTTCAATTCCCATTTCCTTTATCTGTTGTTCAAGTTGTTTTTGCGCCGGCCCAACTCCTGCAATTAAGAGGGTCGTATTTGGTACAGTGTTTAATAAGCCGCTAAAAGCTTGAATTAAAATATGTATCCCTTTTTCTCTGGTAAGGCGGGAAGCAGTGAAGAGCAAAAAATCATTTTTCTCTATTTTTAATTTGTCAAATAAACCTACAGGCTTTACTTCAAAAGGCTTAAATCTCTGCACGTCAATGCCATTTATGCTATCAGTAATTTTTCCTTTTCTAAGAAAATATTCAACCATAGCATCTCGTTTGCACTCTTTGCTTGGTGCGATTACAGCATCAGCCTTTCGGGTATAGATCAAATCCCTCGTAAGATAGTCATATATTCTTTTAGGGAAACGTTTGGCGAATAGAAAGATTAGTTTTTTATTGAATTTTATTTCCGCAAATTGTGAACGCAAATCCCCTATAAAGCTACCCTGTAAAAAAGTTACAACCGGTATCTTCAAGTTGCGTTGAGCTGATCGAAGATAATAATAGGCGCCGCCACCTTCTCCCCAAATAATGTCAAAGGGGTTTGCTGCATGCAACTCATATAGAAGCTTAATTGATGCCTGCCCCCAGGTTTCCGAGTATCGCCCTGGAACAGTATCTCTACAAAAATAGGTATTGACACCCCCTCTCTCTTCATGCTCAACTCCAGTCGGATGACCAGTTGATATAATTGTGACCCTATGCCCTAAGCGAACCAGGCCCTCACTCATTGTCTTAACATGAACTTCCATTCCTCCTTTAGCCTCATGGACCACCGTAATTCTGACTAAACAACAGATGTTCATTTCGACCTCTTAGCACAAGCAATAATAATCTGATTTTTACTTGCGGTCACAGATAATAATTATTTTTGTTTTTTAGTTCCCTTATTACACTTATTTTGTTAATGAAATAGCTCTACAACATTTTTCCACATCTTTTATTATGATGTTTTTAATTCCTTCAATTCGCTGATCCCACGAGCTAATTTTAGCAATTCTCTGTCTTGCTTTGACCATCTCAGGAGAATCTTCATGTAATGCTCGTCTGATCAAGCGATTAAAATCCTGAGGATCTTCGCCTATTAGAATAATATCATGGTGATCATAAACCGCCGGCAAATTGGTTGAAACTACAGGTTTGCCTGCCGCGAGGTATTCAAAAAGTTTCAAAGGGAAACAGGCTTTCGTGTAGTTCGTTATTCTGTATGGAATTAAGCACACATCAAAAGCTTTTATATAGTTCGGTAGCTGTGAATATGGTTTTTCTCCAAGATAGTGGATGTTGTCTTCTTGCGGTAAACTGTCCAGGGCAGTGTTATCTCCTTTTCCTACAGGACCGACAAGTACAAAAGAGATCTTCGGATTTTCTTTTGCACAGTAGTGGATCAGATCAAAATCAACTTTATAATAATCAATGGCGCCAATAAAACCGACAATAGGTTTGTTAATGCAGGCTATATCAGGTGGTATTGGAAGGCTTGAAAATTTTGCTTTTTCAAAATGTTTACTATCTGCCACGTTTGGGATTAAAGTAATTTTGGAAAGCCATTGGGATTTAGCATTAGCAAGATATTTGGAAGTGACAAATACGCGATTAGCTTTTGTTATAATATAGTATTCTTGAGAGAGGACCTGCGATCGTGATCCCAATCCAGCCTTGCCCGGGAATGCAGTATAATCATCGGTAATGTGGAAATAAAGTAACTTCCCACATAAATGCTTAATAATATAAAAATCTTTTGGAGAAAAGAGCCAGAGGATATATGGTCTATGCGTATTTTGTTTTATAAAAAGTCTCGTCTGAACTAAAAATATTTTTTGGTTGATTTTTTTTATCCACTGCAATCTATTTCCAAAAGGAAATATGATGGGAGTTAATTTTTTTAGGAGACCCGAATCCCGCTTTCGGAAAAAACGCATCAGAAATTTGGGATTCCGGAGAAGAAAAAGAAAATCCGCTGGTGGCTCGATATAAAAAACGAGAAAATGACTGGCCAAACGGGTCATCAAGTGTTGAACATTAGTTGGCAGCGGGTCATCAATTCGACGGGTGGCAATTGCAACTACGGAAGGCATAAAAGCACTTTTTAACTCATTTTTTTTCTGGTCTGAATTTTAAACATTTGACGGAAAAGCGATTTTTACAATTCGAACTTCTGAGAGCTACCACATATTGTCTTAACACTCGAAAGTCGCCCCTCCTTGAGTTTCAATTGACCATAAATTAGTTGTATTGGGATAATACAGCTCCGCTTGCTCAATTACATCAATAATAAATGTAACATATTAATTTAAAACGAAATTATTTAAAATTCTGCTGATTTACTTTTTTCTAATCGATCAGCTTTATTTTCATTGATATTAAATTCAAAATTAGAATTCTTTGCATTTACTAATGCGAGCGAAAATAAGTAGACATCGGGTTGAGCAATATCTTCAGCAGTTGCGCGCTCCGAGGGGGTGTCTAAATTATAATGATCACATTAGTAACTGAAAATAGGAGCTTCACGCATATTGAGCAGTTATAATGAGCACAAATTGCAGAAATTATTGCAAATTGCATGCCTATTCGAGGCTGGGACCGGTCTGGATTAAATGTTTGTTCGGACCGGATAGTTACTGAGTCTTAGATTCTCATAACCACCTGAAATTGTATTTATTATCAATGAGATAGCCGCGTTGAAAACCCTTGAAATTGAAATTCTTAAGCCCCTAGCCCCTTCCCTCGCCAGACTCCAATAATATTGAATATGATATTGCA
>JAFDJC010000155.1 GCA_019307665.1 Deltaproteobacteria bacterium
CCCCCATTACAACCTATTGAAAATATATGAATTTCAAAGAACCGTAGTTGCCTTCTCTGTTTATATTTCCAAAAACTAATCGGAAAATATTTATTATAATCACTATAATAGCATTTTATAATAATTTATTGACATATTATCGGTTTTTATTCATAATCCATGCTAAGCAAAACGAATTCTTATCTATTGAAATCTTAAGTCCAAAGGGGTGAAACCTTCAGCCCAAAGGGGCGATCCAAAACCCAGCTGATCGTGCCGGGGCTTTTAAGACCGGGACTTTTAAGATCAGATTAATTGTTTTTTAGAGATGCAGTGCATTGATGTTTTTCATAATAATAATTGAAAGTAAAACCCTGTAAGTTTTTTTTCATTGTGATGCAAATATTGTTGTCAAATCTTTGAGGAAAGGGAAGTCATGACGAATAAAACAAAAATAGTGGCGACAATCGGCCCGGCGTCAAACAGCAGGCCGGTATTGGAAAAAATGATTTTAGCTGGAATGAATATTGCGCGGCTGAATTTTTCCCATGGTTCCTATGAGGACCATACGAACAATATCCGCCTGATAAGGTCTCTTTCCAGGGAAATGAAGCAACCTGTGGGAATACTTCTTGACCTCCAGGGGCCCAAGATAAGAACAGGAAAATTAAAGAACGGTGAACCGGTATTGCTCAAACGGAATGGGAAACTTCGCATCACTACAAAAAATGTAGCCGGTACGGCAGAGATTGTTTCCACTACCTACGGAAATTTAATTGGAGACTTGAAAAAAGGGGATACGCTACTCCTTGATGACGGCTTGATCGAACTGAGAGTATTGTCCAAGGCAAAGGATACGGTATCATGTAAAATTATTTATGGAGGAATCTTAAAGGAGCATAAGGGTATAAACCTTCCCGGCGTCAATGTCTCCGCTCCATCATTAACCGCAAAGGATAAAAGAGATCTTAATTTCGGTATTCAAGCCGGAGTCGATTATTTTGCACTTTCTTTTGTAAGAACTGCGGAAGACATGACACTTATAAAATCCATAATAAAAAAGCAGGGGGTTGATATTCCAGTCATCGCAAAAATTGAAAAGCCGGAAGCCGTGGATAACCTGAATGAGATCCTTAAAGTTACGGACGGAATTATGGTGGCACGTGGAGATCTCGGTGTTGAGCTTAAGCCGGAAAAGGTTCCGGCCATACAGAAGCATATTATTAATCAGGCAATCAAAGCAAACAAACCTGTTATAACCGCCACTCAGATGCTGGAAACCATGAGCGAAAACCCCGTACCGACAAGGGCCGAAGCATCGGATGTCGCAAATGCCATTTATGACGGAACAGATGCAGTAATGCTTTCCGGCGAAACCGCATCCGGCAAATATCCTGTGAAAGCCGTGACAATGATGTCACGAATCGCTATGGAAACTGAGAAGTCTCCTTTTATTAAGTATAATATTCGACATGAGAAAGATCCGGAAAATACGGTTGCCCATGCCGTAGCCCAGTCTTCTGTGAATATACTTCATGAAGTTGATGCAAAAACCATTGCTGTTTTTTCCGTGTCAGGATCAACCGCTAAGCTTGTTTCAAAGCATCGACCTTCAAAGCCGGTCTTCGCATTTACACCTTCCACCGATGTTTACAATCGTCTGGCACTCATCTGGGGCATTACACCTTTATACGTTCCGCGTATCAAGGATACGAGACGCCTTATTGAAGTAGCAGAAGAAAGAATGATTGAAAAACAGTTTATAAAAAAGGATGATCGTATTGTTTTTATTACAGGCCTGGCACTCACAACAGGCTCAACAAATCTGATTAAAATTCATACAATCGGTCTGGATGATTAGTTTTTATAGCTGATCTCTTTGTGGTTTTTTATTAAGAGAATTTTGGTATTAAGACAATGCCGGCTGCAAGGCGTTTCTTTGCCTCTTTTAAGATTTTAACAGCCGGCATTTGAGTGATGAACTGCTGCAATTTAAGGTTGGCATTTCATGTTATTTTTTTGCGTTCAAATGAGCGTACTTCGGGAGATAGCGTATCGGCATCTGTAATGCATCTCTTCTGAAAGGCTCAGCCAGAACTTTTTCCCCACCTTCTATAATCGCATTGATTACGCATGGCTCACCGGAAGCCACAGCGTCCCTCACAACATCCTGAACATCCCTGTAATCTTCAACTGTATATCCTCTGGCACCCATGTCTTTTGCTAACTGGTCATAATCAGGGTTTTCCCTGAGATTTGCCCCTACAAAGCGGTTTCCATAATAGTCTATCTGGTTTTTCTTTTCTGCGCCCCATTCAAAATTGTTCGCCACAACGGCAATCACCGGGATTTTTTCTCGAACCGCTGTCATCACCTCGGCGATTCCACTGATTCCGTATGCACCATCACCCTGGAATGCAAAAACCGGGGTATCCGGTTTACCTATTTTTGCGCCCATGGCTGCGCCATAGGCAAATCCGCAGTTACCCCAGCTTAAAGCAGAGATATGCTGTCTGACGTTGGAAAATTTTAAATAAGCATTGCACATGGAGGAATTATTGCCGATATCGGTCGCTACAATCGATCCCTCGGGCATGGCCAGGGTCAATTCCCTTAGAAGTCGGCGGGGGTGCATCAGCTTATTGTCGGAAGTCGACCAGTTCTCCAGTTCATCGAACCATATTTGTTTTTCCTTTTCTATATCCTCAATCCGGTCGTTATTTACATCCATGCCAGGCTTTAATCCCTTTATCATCAAAAGTAGTTCGGCAGCATATTCTTTTGCATCAGCCACGCTGGCAACATCTACTTTTTTGCTGAGACCCAGCACCTTTGGATTTGTGTCTATCTGAATGATTTTGGCGGTTTCGGGCCAATAGTTAATATCATACTGGGGGAGAGTGCCGAAGGGGCCTAGTCGGGAGCCTATAGCCAGAACCACATCCGCCTTGGCAATTGTCCGCATGGCGGCCTTTGATCCGCAGTAACCTATGGGTCCTGTGGCCAGCCTGTGATCTGCAGGAAATGTGTCGTTGTGAAGGTAGCTGTTTACAACGGGTGCCGTCAGATACTCTGCAAGTACTTTGACTTCTTCGAGAGCGTTACCCTGTGAAACACCTCCCCCGGAAAGAATGACCGGGTATTTTGCGTTGATAAGTAAATTAGCTGCCTTTTCAATGGCTTTTTTTGAACCGATTCCTCTCGGAATATCCATTGTAGGGTAGATTTCATCTTCACAAACACCATAAAAATAGTCTCTTGGAATATTTAAATGTGTGGGACCGTTTTCCGATTTTGCCATATAAAAACAGCGACGGGCCAGTTCCGCCATTCGCTCAGGACGATTAACCCGAACCTGATAAACCGTCTGTTTTTCAAACATGGCCATCTGGTCCAATTCCTGGAACCCTCCGGTTCCGATTCCCATAGTACCGGTTTCCGGTGCAATCGCTACAACAGGTGAATGAGCCCAAAAGGCGGCTGCCATAGCTGAAACAAAATTAGCGGCGCCAGGGCCATTCTGGGCAATGCAGGATTGTGGTTTTCCTGTTACACGGGCCAGACCGTCTGCTGCATGGCAGGCCGCCTGTTCATGGGCTACGGGAATAAAACGGATTCCCGCATCCGGAAACAGGTCAAGGGCATCCATGAAAGCTGATCCCACAATACCAAACACCTTTGTAATACCTTCGGCAACTAGCGTTTCAACGAGTGCCTCACTTGGTGTCATTTTTTGTTTTGACATATCGTTCTCCTTTCATATTTACTGTTCCAACTCACTTTTAAATTTACGAGTCATCATTCGTTCGTAAAATACAGGCGCCAGGCGACTGATCCAGTATCCGATTTTGCCGATTGCAGTCAGGACCATGAGATGCTTTCCCTTTTCAGCCCCGCAGAAGATTATTTCAGCTACATTTTCCGGCGTGTCCGGTTTACCTATAAGAGATTGCGGGTGGCGGGCAATATTTCCATCGCTTCCGAGTGCGCGGGTTTGAAGATTTGTATTAATAAAACCGGGACAGACGATCAATACATGCACACCTTTGTGTTTGAGCTCACACCTTAAAGATGAAAAAAGTCCCTGAAGTGCATGCTTGCTCGCACTGTATCCAGTGCGGCCCAGAAGCGGCGTCAGGCCTGCAACACTTTCGTTGACGATGATTAATCCTTTGCGCTCAATCAGGCTGTTTACGGCTGCCTTTGTGCAGTAAAGGGAGCCGAAAAAATTGACTTCCATTACTTTACGGTATACCGATAATCTGGTGTTGACAAAGCTGCCCCTCTGAGTAATGCCTGCATTGTTGAACAGAACATCAATACCGCCGTAATGGGCGATGATTTTTTTAATTGCTGCATCGCAATCTTTCCGGTTGCTGACATCACACTTTACGGCAAGCACATCATGGCCGGCCTCCACAAATTTATTTTGACAGGTCAGGAGGGCATCTTGTTCCATATCGAGAATGGCGATTTTTGCACCCTGGGAGGCGAATTTCCATCCTGTTGCCAATCCAATGCCGCTGGCCCCACCGGTGATTACTACTACTTTGTTATTAAAATTCCGTTTTTTCATGCAAACTCCTTTTATCCGGCCCGAGCAGGCTCGACCTTTTGGTCATCAGGCAAAGGCCGACGAGTGAAGATAAAGGCGGTCACAAGACCTGCAATGATATGCCATATTCCCCACCAGGCAACCACTATGGCCATTCCGCCAAGCCCATCAAAAAAATTGAAAACCAGTACAAGTCCGAGTGCTGAATTCTGTATTCCAACTTCAATGGATACCGCACGGCAATCCTGTTCATTCAGCTTACTCAAACGGCCTGTCCAGTAGCCTAAATTCAGGGCAAGGGCGTTGTGGACAAAGACTGCAAACATAACCAGACCAATATAAGCAATAAAATACTTCCAGTTTGCAGCCAGGGCTCCTATTACAATCAGAATGAAGAAGACAAGAGAGAATATTTTAAAGGGCTTCCTGACTTTTTCTACAAGCGTCGGGAATATTCTTGCCATAAGCATGCCGACAATTAAAGGGATACCAAGGATTATAAACACCGTTATAAAGACATCCACAGGGCTGAGGCTTACTTTTTTAAGAATGGCGGCAGTGTCCGGGTTTAATGATCCCCAGAGGGACAGGTTCAACGGCGTCATGAAAACGGCTGCAGCCGTGGAAACAGCAGTCATACTGATGGATACTGCGCAGTTGCCTTTAGCCAGGTAGGTCATAATATTGGATAGATTGCCTCCGGGACATGCGGCAACCAGTATCATACCGAGCGCCATGGAAGGGTAGGGCTTCAGAATCATGGTTAGAAGAAAAGTAAAGGCCGGTAACAGGAGGAACTGGGCAAAAAGACCGATTGCCGGTGCTTTTGGAGACGCTACAATTCGCTTAAAGTCATCCAATTTAAGCTCAAGAGCAACGCCTAGCATCATCAGCCCGATGGCTCCGTTGATTATCATTATACCGGTTGGATTAAAGTTCAGTTGAACCTGATCTATGACTGCAGGATCCATAGTATGCTCCTTCCATTTTAAGCGCTCCACGAACTATAAGCGCATTTCCGGGTTATTTGCTTATGCTTTATATGCTCCTATATTTGCTAGAGCCATGCTGCCCGGGCTGACGGTCGTCGGATCAGTCATGACGTTAATACAGCAGGTCATGTTGGATGCAAATGCTTCTTCCAGCGCAGGGCGGATATCTGCCGCTTTTTCGACAAGGAAACCCTTGCCGCCCAAGGCTTCAACCATCTTATGATAGTCGACTTTGCCGATAAAAGTGCCGGCTTCAATGGCGTGTCCAATTCTGATCTCCTGGCTGTGCCGGATCATGCCCCACCCCAGATCATTGGAAATAACGACAACAATCGGCAGTTGCTTCCTGATGGCATTCTCAAATTCCATGAAGTTGAAACCTACGGACCCGTCTCCTGTAAGCAGACATACCCGTTTTTCAGGATAAAGAAGTTTGGCGGCATTGGCATAGGGAAGTCCTACGGCCAGAGATCCGAATATGCCATAATCCAGATAATGACCAGGCTTGTCTATTGTTCTTGTCATGCCGATCCATGTTGTGGTATCTCCTCCGTCTGCGACAACAATATCATCCGGCTTGTTCATGAAATCATTCACTTCCCGGGCCAGACGCATGGGGTGAATCGGTTCATTGTCATTGTTCCAGTCAGCCTGGGCTAAATTTTTTCCGTCTTCATGAGCCTTTTCCACAGTGGCTATCCATGGTGCGAATTGGCTTTTCAATGTGTCACTCAGACCTTTTTCATTGATAATTCGGTTGCATTCCATGAGAAAGCCTTTTGCGTCACTGACAACAGGCAGGTCTATAGTGCGATTCCTGCCAATTTCTTCGGGATTTATGTCAACCTGAACCATTTTTGCTGCCGGGTTAAAAATATCGCCGAACATGTAGTAAAGTGAAATGCGCGTGCCTAAGATAATTATCAGATCAGCGGCTACATAAGATGCAAATCCTGCTCCGGGCCTGATCGCCAGAGCGCCTTCAAAGCAGAGCGGATGTGTGTCCGGTATGGTGCCTCGACCGGCAAGGCTTGTGAATGCAGGTATGCTCGATTTTTCAATGAATTCAACCAAATCGTCTTCAGCATGTGCCTGCCAAACACCGGTACCTGCTATTAGTACCGGCTGTTTCGCCTGTTGTATCATCTCAAGAAGGGCTTTTGCTTTGCCGGCGTCTGCCGGCTTTGCCTCAATGCAGGTTGATGTTTTTTTAACAGCAGCCTTATCGACAGCAGCATTCAGCACATCAACAGGAAATTCAAGATATACCGGTCCCGGACGGCCGCTTTCTGCGGTCCGGAAAGCCATGTCAACAAACTCCTGAACACGCTCGGTTTTGTGACATACGAGAGTTTTCTTGACCATGGGACCTATTGCCGCTTCCTGGGGCATATCCTGGAGATCCAGCTTCTCTCTGTTGTCCAGTCCGACACAGCCGCAGATTAGTACCAGGGGGGTGTTGGAAAAAAAAGCACTGGCAACTCCGGTCAATGCATTTGTGAAACCGGGTCCTGCGGTGACCATTGCCACACCTGCTTTTCTTGTCATCTTTCCCCAGGCTTCGGCCATAAATACAGCAGCCTGCTCATGGCGTGTATCAAAAAGCGTGATTTCCGTATTCTCAAGATACTGATAGATTGGAGTTATATGCCCGCCGCTTAACGTAAAAATATTTTTTACTTGTTTTTCGATAAGCGCTTCTGCAACAAGTTGTCCTCCTGTGATAGTTTCCATTTTGTCTCTCCTGTTTTATTTTTTGTTTTATTATTCTTTAGGGTGCCCTATAGTTCCATTAATTGCCCGCCTGAAATGTTAATCGCCTGTCCAGTGCAGTATGATGAAGCTTCCGAGGCCAGAAAAGTTACAAGGTTGGCCACTTCTTCAGTGGACCCAATACGTCCCAGAGGAATCGTTTTACACATTGCTTCTTCCTGTTCTTTTGCGGTTGTTCCAAAAAACTGCGCTTCAACATCATGATGACACCGGCTTTTGCGGCTGCGTATGCTCCGTTAAAAAGCGGCGGAACTTTGCCCGCTCTGGATGCAGTATTAATGATACTGCCTCCGGTTCCAGTCATCATGGGGACTATTGCCTTTGAAACACGGAACACACCATGAAGGTTCACATCAATTGTCTTCAACCACGCCTCCTCCTCATAGTTATGAACCGCATTAGGCACGCCGAATGAAGCACCGGCATTGTTGCATAAAATATGTATGTTATCGAATTTGTCTTTTACAGTTTTTGCCATGTCTTCAATGGAGTCTGTTCGGGAAACATCTAAATTGACGGCCAATGTTTCGATTCCGAACTCTTTTTTCAATTCGTCTGCAATATCAAGCATCTCATCTCGCTTGCCTGTCTTGACATCGCTTTTTGAGTCGTCATTCATGCCGAGGTCTGCAATTACAATATGTGTTTTAAAGCCTGCAAGCTTTCGAGCAATTGCATATCCAATGCCGGTCCGTTTACCGGCGCCTGTTATCAGAGCTGTTTTTCCTGCAAGATCTGTATACATTTCACCTCCTATTTTGGATAAAGTCAGTCAATTAAACTGTCAATTGAATATTGATAGATTTCGTTATGATTTTCTCCGTTCAGTATCG
>JAFDJC010000372.1 GCA_019307665.1 Deltaproteobacteria bacterium
GATCGCTCCCATACGCACCAGGACCGCACCGATCAACTCGTTGGTACGCATCTGTTCATTCAAGGCGATTTCCAGTTTTTCCGGAGTTACCTTGTGGTTTTCAACCAGTATCTGTCCAATGAGAGGCAAGCTTATTCCTTGTAAATACTTAATTCGTTTTTATTGAGTCTTGGTACTTTGAAATAACTTTTACATAATTCCTAAATTCGAAGCATGAAATCCGAAACAAATTCGAATTATTAATTTAAGAAATTTCAAACAAAAAGATAATTTTATTCATGTTTTAAGCATTCGAATTTTGGTATTCGATATTGTTTCGGATTTCGGATTTCGTGCTTCGAATTTATTGAAGTGGTGCTTGCTTCTCAAGCACCACTTCAATTCTTATCGGGCTCTTGTTCGGTTTCCGAAAAAACCTGCTGCGCATCATTTTATTCATCTGCATGGTGCGGGTCCGGTAGCCGTCGGCCATGAAGAATATCCAGAAGTTGTCTCCCTCCAGTGTCTCAAAAACAAAGGAGAATTCGCCGTCTGTCTTGGTTATTCCAACAATCTCCTGGCTGACAATTTCATCCGGCGGTACTGTTTTCTCTTCTCCTTCAGCCTGCTGATTTTCATCAGTTGTTGTCTTCTCTTCTTCCCTTGGCTTGCTTTTAATCAGCATGACATTGCAGTTGCTCACCGGTTTATCCTGCTGGTTCAAGACCCTGCCGTACACATGGTATACGCCTGGGGTGACGGACATTGCCGAAGAATCATCCATGGCTGCAAACAAAAACAGCGACAGCATGAATGTCAAAACAACCGCATGAACAACCATTTTCCTGATCATTATAAGCTCCGTAAAAAATCGTTTCATATTATTAAGTGGTTCTATATCAAACTCAGCAAAAATGATAAATTTTCCTTAAATCTCCTGGATCGGAGTCTTCGCTTACCTCCCGCCTGCGCGGGAATGACGGAACATTTGCTTTTATTGTCTTCCCCGCGCAGGCGGGGATCCAGTTCTTCAAGCTGAGTTTGATTAACAGGCACTTATTATTGCTTGGAATCCCTGACTTCTCTTGCTATCTGGTTGTGCCGTTCCATGATCCTGGCGAACAGTTCCCTGTTTTTTCTCACCCCATCAAGGTCCAGGCTCTCCTGATACACCGCCATTGCCTCTGGATACCTGTACTGCTGCTCAAGCATGTAGCCATAGGCCAGCAGCAGTTCCAGGTTCGCCGGCGATATCTGCAGCAGTTGTTTGTAATACATTTCTGCGGCAGCATAGTCTTTTTTCTGTTCGGCAAGATAGACTAGATTGACCAACCCGTTTTCCTCGCGGGGATTGGCCTGCAGGGCTCTCAGAAAATACTCTTCAGCCTTTTTGTTTTTTCCCTCGTACAGATTTATAACGCCAAGATTGACTAAAGCCTTGCTGTTCGATCTATCGACGCCGAGAATATCCCACAGGATCGCCTCTGCCTCCCGGTATCTCTCCTGTTGGACATATATTGCCGAAAGGTTGATCATTGCATTCATATGACCGGGAGAATCAGCCAAAGCCTTTTGGTAAAAAATTTCTGCTATACGTAAATCGCCACCCTGCTGCGCCTGCAATCCTGCCTGGTAATACTTGTTGCTTTTTGACCCCAAAGCATTTTGGGGCTTTGCAGGATCATACAGCTGCAGATTGGAACCGCTTTGCAGCTTTGCCTGCCTGACAGGAGATTCTGCAGGTTTTACTGATGGTTTTATTGTTTTTTGTTCTGCAGCAGCAATTTTCTCAGCTTGTGGAAGAATTCTGACAGCTGCCGGGATAACAGCAGGAGGTTCATGCACTTCAGGCTCCGGGAATACCTGGACAACTTCCTGGGTTGGAGCTTGGAGCGGCAGGCTGAAATCTACAGACGGCGGCAAAGAACGATCATACCCGGCTGCTGCATGTTCAACCGAGGAAGGCTTTGCCGGAGGAGCTACCGTTTCATAGGTCAGAACTGCTTCAACGTTTGCGGGGAAGACTTCCTCTCCGGCAAGCAGCTGAAGCTCCTGCCTGGTGGAATGAATTTTATAGATAGAGAGAACAAGGATCCCGACAATAAAACAGGTACCCAGGAGGAGAATGAAAGACTTTTTGTTGGAGCTGCCTGGACTTTCGCCTTTCAGCAGTGCAGGAGGAATTTCAATTTTAGACTTCTTCCCTGCATCACCCTTCCCGTTAATCTTCAGGTAATCATAGATCAGGCTCATTATTCAATAATCGTCGGGGTTAGCGTGATAACCAGTTCCCTTTTCTCCGCCTCTTTTACCTGGCCGGAAAAGAAAAGCTGGCCGAGATAGGGTATGTCGCTTAACAGTGGAAGACCGGTTGAATCTTCTCTTGTACGTTCCAGGATAAGACCGCCCAGTACAATTGTTGAACCGTTGGCGACCCTGACAGTAGAATCGGTAGCCCGCATGTCGATAATCGGGATATCCCATGACCGTTCGGAATCCTGGGCAAAATTCTTAAAACCGACAAGATCGGTAATAACCGGCACGATATGCAGGGTAACCACACCGTTCGCATCAATCTGCGGCGT
>JAFDJC010000156.1 GCA_019307665.1 Deltaproteobacteria bacterium
AATACGCATATAGTAAAAGTCTCCAAAGAGTTGGGGTTTAATGAAAAACAGATACAGGCTACATTTATTCTATTAGAAGATGGGGCAACCATACCGTTTATTGCTCGATATAGAAAAGAGGCAACCGGAAGCCTTGATGAAGTCGAAATAGCTGCGATCAGGGATGCGCTTGAAAAATTAAAGGAATTGGATGCCAGGCGGGACGTTATATTGAAATCACTTGAACAGAATGGCCACCTAACCGATGAACTCAAGGAAAAAGTAACGACCGCAGACTCACTTCCTGTTCTCGAAGATATCTACCTCCCGTATAAACCGAAACGGAGAACAAAAGGGATGGTTGCAAGGGAAAAAGGCCTTTTGCGCCTTGCTGAAATGATATTCGAGCAAAAAAATATCGACCCCTTTAAAGAAGCTGAAGCATTTCTGGATCCGGAAAAAGGTGTTGAATCTGTTGAAGAGGTGCTTAGCGGCGCCCGGGATATCATTGCAGAGATAATTAATGAAGATGAGAAAGCTCGTCTTGCCTTACGAAGGCTTTTTTCTGACAGAGGCATTATTAAAAGTCTGGTTGTCAAGGACATGGAAGCAAAAGGTGTTAAATACAAAGACTATTTTGACTGGAAAGAATCTGCCGTTTCCGCACCTTCGCACCGGATACTTGCCATGAGGCGGGGGGAAAAGGAGGACATTCTTAACCTTATAATGGCACCGCCAGCTGAAGAAGCAATAGAAATTTTAGAGGATATATTTGTTTCAGGAGATCACGAGGATTCAAACCAGGTCAGGATGGCAGCCCATGAATCTTATAAGCGCCTGCTTTCAAGATCCATGGAGACAGAACTGCGCATAACACTCAAAGAAAAAGCTGACGCAAAAGCCATAGATATTTTTGCGGAAAACCTTCGCCAGCTTTTGCTCGCGCCTCCGCTCGGGCCAAAAAATGTAATGGGAATCGATCCTGGATTTAGAACAGGCTGCAAACTTGTATGCCTGGATCAACAGGGCAAACTTCTTTGTCATGAAACAATTTTTCCGCACACTTCAAAACATAAAACCGCTGAAGCTGCTGTAACTTTAAAAAAATTGTGCGACCGATATCAAACAGAAGCCATCGCCATTGGAAACGGTACTGCAGGAAGAGAGACGGAAGCGTTTATAAACACCATTTCATTTAAAATAAAACCTATCATCGTTATGGTCAATGAGAGCGGCGCCTCTGTTTATTCTGCCTCTGAAGCAGCCAGAGAAGAATTCCCCGATCATGACATTACGGTTCGGGGTGCTGTTTCCATTGGCAGAAGGCTGGAAGACCCGCTGTCTGAACTTGTCAAGATTGATCCAAAATCTATCGGCGTTGGTCAGTATCAGCATGATGTTGATCAGACAAACCTTAAGCAGTCGCTTGACGATACGGTGATGAGCTGTGTAAATGCCGTTGGTGTAGATGTGAATCGTGCCAGTGCCCGGCTTTTGAATTATGTGTCAGGGCTTGGCCCGGTACTCGCAGGCAATATTGTGGCCTTCAGAGATGAAAACGGACCATTCCTTTCAAGGGACAGCCTTGCTAATGTTCCGCGTCTTGGGCCCAAAGCCTTTGAACAATCAGCAGGCTTTTTAAGAATACGTGAGAGCTCTAATCCGCTGGATGGGAGTGCTGTGCACCCTGAAAGCTATCATATTGTTGACACTATTACGAAAAACCTTGAATGCACTGTTTCTGATCTGATAAACAGAGAGGAAATACGAAAAACAATAGATCTGTCCCAATATACATCTGATTCCATCGGGCTTCCGACTTTGAATGATATTATGGCTGAGCTGGCAAAACCGGGGCGTGATCCAAGAAAAAAATTCGAGGCGTTTTGTTTTGCCGAAGATATCAATAAAATTGGAGACCTCAAGCCGGGTATGAAAGTTCCGGGTATTATAACCAACATAACCGCCTTCGGGGCTTTTGTGGATATTGGTGTTCATCAGGACGGGCTCGTTCATATCAGCAAGCTGTCTGACAGATATGTGAAAGATCCCGCAAAAATCGTTAAGGTACATCAGAAGGTCTTGGTTACCATAGAAGATGTGGATATCGACAGGAAACGAATTGCGCTGTCTATGATAAAAGGCACAAAAACATCGCCGCAAAAACCGGCAAAGAAAAAAGAAACAAAACAAAAGGAAAACCAGGATAAAAAAAGCCAGAAGAAACCGGCAAACAATACTTTTAATAATCCTTTTCAGGATGCGTTGGGAAAATTATAAATAGAATATGCCAGGGAGATGAAAAGTGAAACGTGCAGGATTAGTCGTAAAACCTGATTTAACGGTAAAAGGCAAGGCTGATGAATTTGAAAAATGGCTTGTATCGAAAAACGTTGAAGTGATACGAAGGGAGTATAGCGGGCCTGACTTTCAGGCGTCGGAAACAAAAAAAACATATGCGCCTTCCGATCTTTTCTGCATATTTGTACTTGGCGGTGATGGAACTTTTTTAAGTGCCGCCCGGTGGATAGGAGAAGACAGCATTCCGATCCTGGGTGTCAAGTTTGGAGACGTTGGTTTCCTTGCGGAAGCTGCTGAACGAAACCTCCTTAGCATAGCTGAAGAGATAATAAACAACAATTTTACGACAAGACCAAGAATACGACTTTCTGCAAGGGTAATTCGTGATAATAAAACCATCGCACAAGAGACGGTTTTAAATGACATTGTCATCAATAAAGGCGCCCTTGCGAGACTTGCTCACATTGACACTTATATAGACGACAATGCGCTCACAACCTATAAAAGCGACGGACTGATTGTTGCAACACCCACAGGGTCCACCGCATACTCACTTGCAGCCGGCGGACCGATCATCCACCCTTCCGTGTCGGGCATCATCATGTCCCCTATTTGCCCTTTTACCCTTACAAACCGTCCTCTGATTATTCCGGATACAGCAAAAATCAAAATACAGCTTGCCAAGAAATCGTCTGATATCATGTTGACCTTTGACGGGCAGGAAGGCCTCCCCATAAACCATATGGACACCATTTTGATAGAAAAAAGTCTGCACCCGGTTCATGTGGTCAAGATTCCCGGCCAACAGTATTTTGACGTGCTAAAGGCCAAGCTGAAATGGAGCGGAAGCAGGATTTAGGGTAAAATGAAAATCGGCCCGGTCAGACTTGACAATAATATTATCCTTGCGCCCCTTGCAGGGATTACCAACCTGCCGTTCAGGCTCCTTGCCAAGGAAGCCGGTTGCGGACTTGTCTGTTCAGAAATGCTCAGCTCAAACGGTATAGTACACGGATCAAAAAAAACACTTCAGCTCTTTGACAGCACGCCTGCTGAAAAGCCTCTTTCAGTTCAAATCTTTGGAGCAGATCCCTTTGTTATGGCGGAAGCGGCTTCAATAGTAGAAAACTCTGGAGCAGATATCCTCGATATCAACCTCGGCTGCTCTGTAAAGAAAATAATCAAAACCGGTGCAGGCGTTGCACTTATGAAAACCCCGGCAAAAGCAGAAGCCATTTTTAAATCCATAAAAAAAACCATCACTATCCCTCTGACTGTTAAAATCCGCTCAGGTTGGGACCGGACCGGATATCAGGCACTTGAAATGGCAAAAATCGCTGAGGCCTGCGGGATTGATGCAATAACAATACACCCCAGAACCGCCACCCAGGGTTTTGGAGGGGCAGCTGACTGGTCTTTGATTTCATCTGTAAAAAAGGCTGTTTTGATTCCGGTGATAGGCAATGGCGATATAACCTACCCTGACGATGCCTTGAAGATGCTTGCCACAACCGGATGTGATGGCGTCATGATTGGAAGGGCTGCAATCGGAAACCCGCTGATATTCTCCCACATCAAAGCTGGGTTGAACAATGATGACCTACCGCCGTTTAATATAGAACAGCACTTTGACATAATGCGAGGATATCTTAACGCTTCGGTAGATTACCTGGGAGAAGTCCGTGCATGTCAAATGATGAGAAGTAGGTTGGGATGGTTTGCAAAAGGATTGCCGCACAGCAGCAAATTTCGTGAATCCATACGACATATCTCTTCAAGGTCAGAGGCTTTGGAACGGATCAGTTTTTTTCAGGCTGTTGTTAAACAGCATTATCATGACCGTGACAGTGGAATAACGGCCGGCTCGACAAAAAGTCAATTGGCATAATGTATAATAAACCAGGACTTTCCCCAATAATAAAGTTTAAACATTAGCAATTCAAAGTTTGCAAAATCAAACCATTTTGTTTAATATCTCATAAAGACTCAAAAAAAATAGAGTGGAGGTAAAAGTCTCGATGGGTAATAGTTTGAAAGATGCGCTTGAAAAGGCAGGCATAAAATCAAGTAAGCGTGAGAATGAACGCAAGGGGAAGCCAAGAGTAAGTGGACGACCTACGGCAATTGAGAAGCATCAACAGCAACGTAACTTTTGTAATTGTTGCGAGAAAACTGCCCCTGACGTGGAATTCTATAAACACAATAATCCGAGTATACAAGCCAGGTGGCTTTGTATAATATGTGCTGACAAGCATTCCATCCCTGATGATACAAGACAAAGTAATCAAAGTGATTTCGCCATGAGAGGGACTTTTCGAAGACGTTACGGAAGAACCAAAATATTTTCAAAAGCGGGGCAGCCTGAGTAAGGGACAACATGCAATAAACCAGGAGATTCCCCAAAAATCAGAGTTAAAATCAAACAATCGTACTACGTTCAAGGGCTGAGCTGAATTGGCAAATGAAAAAACTATTTTTTGATCAATTTTAGGAAATTTTCAAAATATTTTTGTAAGACGATAAAATGGATGATGGGTGGTACTGGCAACTCGTTGCCAGTACCCGAAGGGCAAGAAGCGATCCAAAAAAATGTCTCTGCCGATATTCCCTTTCTCTACTTAAACCTGTCGATCTTTGGTTTAAATTTTTTGTTGCTTTGAAAATTAAATCACCATTTTTTATTTAATTACAGCTGTTTATATCTGGAAAGAATCAAAAGGAAAGCGGTTTCGTCGATTTTGGCAGGTCTGAACTGGAAAACACCAGTTTAAATTTTTAGTCCTCTCCTACATTTGGGAAAGAAATCTCAGATAATTAAGGTTAGTTTTTAGGTTCTATCAGTTATTTTATCCAGCTCATCCAGATCATACTGTAAACCCATTTCTTGAAAGATATTTCTTGCTTTGTCTAAATAATATTGACCAGACATGCCTCTGCACTCTTTGTACTCGCTGTTTGTCGAGAGAAGGCGCTTTCGTTCTCTAATAAGATGGCGTTCAAACTCCGCCAATGCCCCAAATATATGAAATACAAGCCTTCCCCCGGAGGTAGTTGTATCGATGGACTCTTGAAGGCTTTTGAAACCAATCTTTTTTTCTTCCAGATTCTCCACAACCTCAATTAAGTGTTTTAACGATCTTCCAAGTCGATCTAATCGCCAAACAACTAAAGTGTTTAAATGAATAAGTATTCGTCGGAATGACATAGACAATAAAACCCCCAAGTGGCATGATAGCTTAGTAATAGCAGCCGGACTGACGTTGTCATCCAGAATCTTTACCACAAGGAGGTTTATTATGGAGAGTATGTACTATATCGGATTAGATATCCACAAGAAAATTATTGCATTTTGTATCAAAACAGTAAGCGGACATGTGATTAAACGTGGAACCGTATCTGCGACCCGTCAAGCGTTGAATGCCTGGCTTGAAGATTTACCCCGACCTTGGATGGTGGCCATGGAAGCGACTCTGTTTACAGGGTGGATTTATGATTTTCTTAAACCACATGCCCATGGAATTAAAGTTGCTCACCCTGAAATGCTAAAAGCAATAACGGCCGCTAAAAAGAAAAATGATCAAGATGATGCTGACAAAATAACCGATTTACTCAGAGTAAATATGTTGCCTGAATGCTACATGATGCCTGCTGAATTTCGAGAACTTCGCCGAATTCTGCGGTACAGAAATCATATTGTCAGAACAGCAGTTAAAGAAAAAAATAAAATATCCGGTTTGCTTATGGAGGTCGGCGCTACATACAATAAAAAGCGATTACATGGAAAAAATTACTTTGCGGAGTTAATGGATCATATCGAAAATGTTCCTGAATCAGTTATCAATATGCTTAAATTAAGCCGGTCAAATCTGGAAATATTTACAGATATTCAAAAAAAGCTCGTGCAAACAATTAAAGAAAATATTTTAATTCGAAAACGAGTTAAACGACTCCAAACCATACAGGGCGTTGGTGAAATAACTGCACTCACCTGGGTATTGGAAATTGCTGAACCGGATCGATTCAGTTCAATAGCCCAAGCAGTCAGTTATTGTGGGTTATGCTCAGCCCAAAAAGAATCCGCCGGCAAAGAGTATCGCGGCCCTATTTCTAAGAAAAGAAACAAACACATACAAACAATTCTGATCGAGGCGGCAAAACTTGCACCATACTGGAACCCGCAATTAGCTGAAGTACGTCAAAAGGAATTGGCAACGGGGAATAAAAACAAGGCCACTCTGGCTGTGGCCAGAAAGCTGGTTGCCTATATGCTGGCAGTGGATAAAAATAAAAAAGATTTTCAAATCAAGGAGTCAAAAAAAGCGGCATAGTCGTTTTATAAAAAAGCGTTACCGAGTATGGATCTTCCCGCTGTTCCTTGCAATCCGGGGACTGAGTGATCGGTGCAAACCGAGATACTTCCATTAAAGTGTTTCTAGGCCAGCGGGTTACCCAAATTTAAACTTCTGTGACGGTTATCTTTTATAGATGACCTGATACTGCAAATGGATGTCTGGTCAAAAGATTCAATTCTTTTTGGCACTATCACTGGGCGAGAACCAGATACGAGGTAATTGCGAAGCCAGACGTAGTTTAATTGACAGAACTTATCGTACTACTCGTGCACTACCGGAGAGCCTGTTTTTGGAGGCTACAGGATTTCTATATTTTTTTCTTGACATTACTTATCATGGATGTCCCCGGAATTCATGAGAGCTGCTTTTCTTGTTTTTGGTATTATGTTATTTTGCTTTTAAAATCTTATCGATGATAGTATTGAATTGGCTGGTCTTAATAATAGTTAAATCTTTTTTTATTTCATCTGAAATATTCTTGAGATCCGAATCGTTTTTTTTTTTTTTTATAACAGTTTTTACTCCTGCCCTGCGGGCGGCCATGATTTTTTCCTTGATTCCACCCACTGGAAGCACCCTGCCACTTAATGTTAATTCTCCCGTTAAGGCCACATCTCTTTTGGCAGGCCTTCCTGTTAATAATGAAATCAGAGCAGCTGCAATGGTCAGTCCGGCTGACGGACCGTCCTTGGGGATCGCCCCTGCGGGAACATGTATGTGTATATCATGGTCATCAAAAAAATTTTCCGGAATATTTAAAGCCAGGGTATTGCTTCGGATATAGCTTAATGCAGCCTGTGCCGACTCTTTCATGACATCACCCA
>JAFDJC010000373.1 GCA_019307665.1 Deltaproteobacteria bacterium
GGATCGCATACTTTACAATAAACCGTGAAGCCCAAAGAAACTCCATAAGTCCTGAAACGGTTTCCCTTTTCCTGGAATATCTTGACAAAGCGGAAAAGGATAATGATGTCAGAGTCATCACAGTGACAGGTTCAGGAGACAAGGCATTCTGTTCCGGTGCAGACCTCGGCAGTGCCGCTGGTGGAGCACAAAATGAAGTATTCCGTAATTACGCAAAGCTTCTCAAACGTCTTGCCGGCTTTCCAAAACCAACCGTTGCAAAAATTAACGGTTATTGTCTGGCAGGAGGTACGGGGTTCATGCTGGCATGTGATATTGTAATTGCAAAAAATAGTGCGAAATTCGGCACGCCTGAAGTCAACGTCGGACTTTTTCCAATGATGATCGGTGCGCTGATATTTCGAAATGTTTTAAGAAAAAAGGCAATGGAGATGGTGCTTCTAGGAGAGAAACTCACCTCTGAACAGGCTCTTGAGATGGGTCTGATCACAAGGTCTGTTCCTCCTGAAAATCTTGACGATGAAGTAAATAAAGTACTTGAAAACCTATCTTTAAAGAGTCCGATAGGCATGAAGATAGGAAAAAAAGCGTTTTATGCCGCTTCTGAAATGCCGCTTGAGGAAGCTGTCGATTATCTTTCGGAAAAGCTTTCAGAAGTTGCATCGACCCAAGATGCTGTTGAGGGGATCACCGCATTTATTGAAAAAAGAACGCCAGTATTTACAGGGCAATGAAAGCCGGAGGATATATGAAAGAAAATAAACTCATAATAGCAAACTGCAGTGGTTTTTTCGGAGACCGTTTTTCAGCAGCAAAAGAGATGGTTACAGGCGGAGAAATTCACGTCTTAACCGGTGACTATCTTGCGGAACTTACAATGGCGCTCCTTTTCAGACAAAAAATAAAGGCTCCTGAGAAGGGATACGCGACAACGTTCCTAAAGCAGATGGAAGAAATCATGGGCGAGTGCCTGGACAAAAAAATACGCGTTGTTGCCAATGCAGGCGGCCTTAACCCGGCTTCTCTTGCGAGTGAGCTTAAAAAACTTGCTGAAAAACTAGGGTTGAATCCCGTAGTGGCCTGCATTGAGGGTGATGACCTGATGCAAAGAATAGGAGATCTTCAGGCCAAAGGTGAAGAGTTTACTCATCTTGACAAAGGAATCAGCCTTAAAGAAGCAGGCGCCGCCCCGATAACCGCAAACGCTTATCTTGGCGGGTGGGGAATCACAAAAGCGCTTGAAGAAGGCGCAGACATCGTCGTTGGAGGGCGCATTGCGGACGCATCGCTTGTGTCCGGACCTGCGGCATGGAAATTCGGCTGGAAGCAGGACGACTGGGACCGACTTGCAGGCGCTTATACGGCGGGACATATTATAGAATGCAGTGCCCAGGCTACGGGAGGTAATTATTCCTTCCTTAGAGAAGTACCCTCTTTTAAAAACGTGGGCTTTCCGATTGCAGAAATGCATGAAGACGGTTCATTTGTCATAACAAAGCATCCGGGCACAGGCGGTCTTGTGTCAAAAGGAACGGTAACCGCCCAGCTTCTGTACGAAGTAAGGGGTCCCTCATATCTCACACCTGATGTGGTGGTGCGTTTTGACACAATTCACATCCAAGAGGAAGATGCGGACAGGGTTATGATCAATGGAGTCAAGGTAGAACCGCCGACCGAATCATCAAAAGTATGCATAAATGATTTTTCAGGTTATCGTAACTCCATGACTGTGGTCCTGACAGGGCTAGACATAGAAGAAAAAGCAAAGATAGTCGAAGATACACTCTTTGAAACACTCGAAGGAAAAGAACAGTTTGCAGTTGCTGATGTACAATTAATAAGGTCTGAAAAGATCGATCCTGATGTGAATGAAGAAGCGGTTGCCGGCCTCAGGATATCTGTGATGGACCCTGACAAGGATAAGGTTGGCCGTCTTTTTTCATCAAAAGTTGTAGAACTTGCACTGGCAAACATTCCGGGCTTCACTTTAACAAGTCCTCCCACAAACGGAATGCCCGCCATCCGTCACTGGCCGGCACTTGTTTCATCACATTTCATTAAACAGACAGTTTCCGTTGCAGGCAAAGAGTTTATAGTAGAAGCAGTTAAGCCTGACTCTGATTTTAAAAAAACCATTTCGCCTGAGTACAAAACCGTACAAATACCTGATGGAAAAATGATAAATGCACCTCTGGGTCACGCCTTTGCAACAAGATCCGGGGACAAGGGAGGAAACGCCAATCTTGGTGTGTGGGCAAAAACATATGAGGGGTTTTCATATCTTAAGGACTTTCTAACAGTTAATCGGTTAAAAGAACTGCTGCCTGATATGTCTGAATATGAAATCGAGCGATATGAATTGCCAAATCTTCTTGCGCTTAATTTTTATATAAAGGGAGTGCTTGGAGAAGGTGCGGCCGCCTCTATTCGAAGCGATCCCCAGGCAAAGACCCTTGGAGAGTATCTGCGTGCAAAAATTATAGATATGCCGGAATAAATTCTTGTGGATAAAGATTAGGATTAAGATTGGGATTAAGATTAGGATTAAG
>JAFDJC010000157.1 GCA_019307665.1 Deltaproteobacteria bacterium
GAATGCTGCCAGCAAATCTTTTAAAAGGAAAGGAACTCCGGCGAACGGGCTGTCGGGAATATTTTCCTGGGCCAGCTTTCGTGCATAATCGAACATGGGAAGAATCACGGCATTTAGTTTTGGATTGAGCTTTTCAATACGGCTGATTGCTTCTTCCAGCATTTCTTTTGGTGAGACTTCTTTTCTTTTTACAAGTTCTGCCAGTCCAAGCCCGTCATGCTGGTCATATTCCTTGAATCCGTTCATATTGCACCCCTTATGAATTGATATTGAGAAAAAATCTCTTTTCTTTTAAAAAACCATTTTTTATGGTTATTATGGGAGTGTCAGATTGTCAATATTTAGATATCATATAAAAATATTAAAAAGGAGAAATCATGAGCGAGTTTGCATTTAAATCAGCAACCCAACTTGTAAGAGATATTCGTGAAGGCCGCATTTCTTCTTCAGAACTTCTTGAGCTTTATCTTGAAAGGGTTGAACGTTTCAATCCGGATTTAAACGCCATAGTGGCTACAGATATAGAAAATGCCCGTGCCAAAGCAAAAGCGGCAGACAAAGCGATTGCCAATGGTGACAAGACAGGACCACTGCATGGCCTTCCGATTACCATAAAAGACACACTTGAAGTTAAGGGTATGCCGTGTACTTCAGGAGCGCCATTGCTGAAAAATCACATGCCGGCAAACAATGCAGATGTTGTTCAGTCTTTGATTGATGCTGGGGCCATCGTTTTCGGGAAGACAAATGTACCGCTTTACGGAGGTGATATGCAGAGCTTCAACGATGTTTACGGTACGACAAATAATCCCTGGGATCTTAAGAGGACTCCCGGAGGGTCATCGGGGGGCGCAGCGGCATCTCTCTCAGCCGGCCTTTGCGGACTTGATATGGGTAGCGATATTGGTGGATCCATAAGGACACCGTCTCATTTTTGCGGATTATACGGCCATAAGCCGAGTTTCGGTATTGTGCCGGACAGGGGTCACGTCCCACCACCACCCGGTATTTTTACCGGTGATCATTCCATGGTAATTGATATAGTTACGGTAGGCCCGCTTGCAAGGAGTATAGACGACATTTCGCTTGCCATGGAGCTGGTGGTTGCGCCTGAAAAATCAGAACAGAAAGCATGGCGGATCGAGCTTCCCGAACCCCGGAAAAAATTGCTTGCGGATTACAGGATCGGCTTCTGGTTCGATGACCCGGTATGTCCTGTGGACGGCAGCATCAGTGATATTCTTCAAGGCATTGCAGATGACCTTTCAACGCATGGTGTAAAAATCGAAGAAAAGCATCCTGATATTGATTTTGCGGGAACATATGATGTGTTTTTAAGCCTTCTTGCGGCTGTCATGGGAGCGGGGGCACCTTCAAAACTTTTCGACAAGTGGCTTTCTGAGGCTATGGAACTTGCTTTTGATGATCAAAGTTATATGGCGAAAAATATCCGTGGTGCCACCCAACTTCACAACTCATGGATCAGGGTTGATGTTGTCCGACAGATCATACGCCAGAAGTGGTCGGATTTTTTCCGGGAGTTTGATGTCCTGTTGTGTCCTGTGGCTCCTGTGACGGCCATTCCACATGATCACAACCATATTTATGACAGAAAAATAATAGTTAACGGTGCAGAACGCCCATATCCTGACCTCATGGGGTGGGCGAGCCTTGCCGGTGTTGCCTGCCTTCCTGCCACTGTTGTACCAGCAGGCCGGACGCCGGAAGGTCTGCCCGTGGGTATTCAGATCATAGGCCCTTATCTTGAAGACAAAACCCCCATTCATGTGGCTAAACTGATGGAAGACATCTCAGACGGTTTTGTACCACCGCCGGGATATTAGGCACGGCTTTTATTATTTTGCATTATTGATATTCAGTAAAAGCCTTGCGGATGACCGTTTAAGCTCGGTAATGTCATTCCTGTTGACTTTGATATTACGATGGTTTGTATTGATATCATCAGCAATGTCCGCCTTTTGAGCCAGGATATTCTTTTTGTTTTCAAGAATGTTCTGTCTGTTTTCTTTAAAGTCATGACGGTTGCCCCTGATATCCAGCTTGTTCGACGTGATATCGATACTGTTTGATTTAATGTCCAGCCTGAATTCTTTGATTCTCATCCTGTTATCTTCGACATTTTCCTGAAACTTGCTCAGTTTCCCCTTTATTTTTTTATCAATATTGTCGTCTATGGTAGCCAGGCGTATTCCGATTTCATCGTCAACTCGAACCAGCCTTAACTCTATTTGCTGGTCCATTCTGGATAGTTCCGATTCTATTTTTTTATTGATCTCTTCAAGATCAATGCCGCCGCCATATGCGCCTTTTTTCATTTTTGTTCTTATGTCGGCCATGTCGTACCGGACACTCTTAATGGTTTCATCCATCCTGAAAATGTTATCTAAGGCTTTTGGATCATCGTAAGCATAAGCTACGTTTAGAAAATCGCTTACACCTTTCAGTTCGGATTTCACTTCTTCATGAACCATTTTTTTAATGTATTCCCGGTTCGTACTGCATCCTGCAGTGATAAGTAAAATAAGGCCGACAAAAGCAAAATGTTTTAAAAGTCTCTTTTTCATAATCAGCTCCCCTTTTTTTGTAACCGACAGCGTTTCATTTTACAAAACAGAAAGATCATTAAAAAATGCTGTTAATTAGGTCTTTTAATTGGTTCATGCTGCAAGGGGTATGCCAAATACATTAAGGAGGTAGTAAATTTAATTAATACAGCACGTTAAGGATAAACAACAGGTTTGTTAAAGAAAAGGTTGTAAAATGAATACCATATATTTATTGGGTAATTTATTTCATACTTCAATCTTTTTTGACGGCACCCATAATTTTAAGGTTTGCGCCGATTTTGTCGAGAAATTCAGATTTTACCCATTGCGGCGGCGTGATATTCATATTGCGTCGGTTTCTGATAAACATTCTTCTTGATTCTTCATATTTGACAAATGGACTGGGGAGTCGGTCTCCGCTTTCAGCCCAGTTTTCATAATAGGCGGCTGCTTCCGGTCCGTTAAATTCTTTAAGAAATCGAATCCGCTCTTCTTTGTTAAATTCCCCGAGATAAACAAAATCGGTCAAGGCAGTTGCAAGGGAATTGAAAATACCGATTTCCTTTCCGGAAATATCAATAACACAATGCCCTATGATAATCTGTTTGGCACCATTTTTATCAGAGGTTTCATAATAAATCTTTGGCCGACTCACCACGTTGAAGTGCCCTGAAACCGGTATCTGGAAGTCGTTGGCTTCATATCCAGGCCAGACGTTTTTAACAATGTCCCATATGATGTTGCTTTCGACAATTCCGCTTGTACCGTCCTCCAGCGTTAACCGTCTTTCAGCAAAGGGTTCTGAGCTATTGTCGATCTCATCTTTACTAAAATTTGGATTAATATTTGAACTGCTTCTGGTTCTGATTGTAAGCATCGGTAAGCGCCTGTTTTTATAGCCGATATCCCCAGGGTCAATAAAAATAAGCAGATTGGCAAACATGGAAGGCGTGAATTTGCACTCCACATCAGCGGAAACCAGAACATCTGCCTCATAGTCGAGCTGGTATGTCACAATATGATCGACTCCCCCTGAGCGGATTGCATCAACGAGAAGTGATGGTCTCTGGAAACCCCCTGAATACGTACTTTCCTTGCTGACAATATTCAGATGATTGGAAACAGACAGAATAAGCGTTACAATCATCAAAAGAAAGATGATCAGAATGACCATCATAAGATCCGACATGACATCAAATGGATTTTCCTTTGCGGTTGTTAAATCTGACGTTTTTTTCAAAATGTCACCTCTCCTGATGGGTACTAGCTGATTTTAAACTGTTCAAACAGGGCCTTTTTTATCATTTCATTGTTGGTATCCATCTTTTCAACAAGCATTGAGAGCCGGGTGTGAACCGGAAGGTTTGCAAGTTCTTTAAACGAAGCGTTCATGTCTTTCACCCCTTTAGATGCTTTGGAAATATTTTCATTAAGGTCATTCATACTATTTCCAAGAGGACCGCTGACTTCTCCAAGACTGTTTTTTAGTTCCCGGTATTTTGCTGCGGTTTGATCTATGTCTTCTATCATTTCATTCAAGTTTTTACGCAAAGGGCCTGCCATCTCGTTAAGACTATCCTTCAGTTCCCTGTAGCCGACTGATGTATTATTGATATCTTCGCTAAGACCGGCAAGATTGTTGCGCAAGGGGTCTGTAATGTCACCAAACGTGTTTTGAAGCCCCTTATATCCGTCTCCTGCCCTTGCTATGTCTTTGGTCAGATTCTCCAAGCTGTTTTTTAAAGGTTCTGTTGTCTTTAAGAATGTGTCATGTAGTTCCCTGTATTTTTCAGAGGTTTTGGCGATATCGGTTGTCAAATCGCTCATGCTCTTTCTAAGCGGTTCAGTGACCTCTTCGACCGCGTTACGGAACTCATTGTATTTTACTTTTGTTTTATCAATGTCTTCGCTAAGGCCGTTTAAGCCGGTGCGAAGTGGATCTGTTGAAACAGCAGACATTTCTCTATTAAAACTACCTGCCGTGCCTGATGCTTCGGACAGGGATGAACCCAGCTGTTTTGCGCTATTTTTCGTCTTTGTAACAGCCTCATCAAGACTGCCCATGCTGTCTTTTAAAGGTGCGGTTAATTCACCGAGGTTTGCGAGGAATTTTTTGGTCTCATTTCCCAGTGTATCAAGAATTTTTTTTGTTTGCTCACCAAATGCGTTGAGAAATTTATCCGTCTCCCTGACTAGCAGATCCTCTATTTTCCCCTGTCCGGATCTGTCGCTGTTTTTTGAACATATTTCTATCCATTTCCTGCTCATGGAAGCGACGATATCACTGCGAAGATGCTCATGGAGTACCAGATTGAGCCGCAGAACAATGCCACCGAAAAATGCCCCGAAAAGAGTGGTGAAAAAGGCAAGATCCACACCTGCAAGTATACTTGTCATTTCTTCGACAATGGCATTGCTGTTGCCCGCGGATGACACGAGACCCTTCAGCCCTGACAGAGACACTGTGAGTCCGAATATGGTTCCGAGAATACCGAGAGTTATCAATACGGACGACAAGGAACTGACAATGCCGATATATCGTCCTGTCTGACTGTGATATGCATCAATGTAATCATTGGGAGATGTAAGATGATGTTCTTTTGAAAGAAGTTCTATGGAGTTTGATATTTGCCCCGCAATAGTCGATTGGTCTGTGTCTTGTCCTGTCTTTTCCTGAATGAGAAGCATTTGCTGTTTAAATGAATAAAACAGCCCTACAAAGAAAAGTACGGCAATGAAAAAAAGAAACGCACTGCTGACGGGATTTGTGAGGTCTACAAATTTAAACAGAACAACAACAGAAACGATAATACTTGAAACGGCAAGCAATATCCATGTTAAAAAATCTTTGGACGCGGTTTTATTCATGGTCTGTCATACCTCCGGTTGCCGGTTATTAAATAAAAACAAGTCACCTTTTACAGTCTATATTGGAAAATATATTGTGTGTCAAGGGTTGTTATCATACAATATATAGTGGAATTACGGGGACAGTATATCTATTTATTCCCATGAAATAATAATAAGATGGCCTGTATTGTTATAACAAGAAATAGATATACTGTCCCCGTAATTCCAAAGATTCAATTTTTTTCTTGACAATGTACTGTACATCATTAATTATATGTACAGTACCATTTTAAATATATAAGAATTAGGAGATGAATTATGGAGGCAATATCACCCACAGCATTAAGAAACAATCTGTTTAAAATCATCGATTCTGTAATTCAAACCGGGATTCCTGTTGAAATAGAGAGAAAAGGGCACAGGTTAAAAATTATTGTCGAAGAGAAAAAAAGTAAATTCAAAAACCTCAAACCCCGAAATTGCATTGTTGGTGATCCGGATGAATTAATTGATATTAAGGTGGCGGAATGGGACGAAGAGAAGATTCTATAGTTTATCTCGACACACATATTGCCATCTGGCTTTATGCTGGTTTAACAGACAAATTCACACAAAAAGCCAGAAATATTATAGATGAAAATGATCTGTTTATATCTCAAATTGTTAGATTGGAATTGCAATATTTATATGAAATTGGTCGTATTACTGACAGCCCCGGTCAAATCATAAAACGACTTGCCGGCTTAATCAATTTAAAGGTTTCTAAGCACAATTTTGAGGAAATTATTATTGAAGCAATAAAAATTTCCTGGACAAGAGATGTTTTTGATCGAATTATTGTGGCTGAAACAAAAACGCAGGATTGCCACCTGGTAACCGCTGACGAAAAAATCATCAAGCATTACAAAAAAGCTGTTTGGGAATAAATTTTCTATTTATAACACTATTCGATCCAACTAATCCCCATCTCTTTCAGCGATTCTTCCAGGTGGAAAATCTGATCCATATTCTCGGTCAAGAGTACGACGGAAAAATTATCTGCCCCGTAAATGATTAACTCTTTGTCATTATCTGAGATGCTTTTCCTGAATGGAAGATAATCATTCATATGTACTGATTCTCTGACTGATTGCCTGATTGATAAAAACTGTATTATAATTTTATCAAACACTGTTCCACAGCATCCAACCGTAAATAACTGTCAATCCCAGTGCATAAACCATTAGAACATAAAACCACCGACCGGCAAATTTCGGCGTTCTGACAGGCGCTAAATTAAAGGCAGAAAGAACAATTAACATTGTATATATAATAACTGAAAAAGCCGCATGGCTGAAAAAACCTTCGAACAGAAAGACAAAAGCAAGAACGATGACATTGTTGTCAAGTGCCAGCCCCATGTAAGTCGAATCATCTACAAGGCCGAACACATTGAAATAACTCAGTCGTATTGCAGCTGTGGCAATAATCACGAATGCTCCCGGTAAAAACCAGGGACTGAATCCCCCATAGCTTAAAAGAAGAACGGCAGGACAAATTCCAAAACTCACAATATCTATCAACGAGTCAAGCTGCCCTCCGTAAGCCCTGTATTCATCAGTTCTATCCTTTATCCGGCGAGCAATAATTCCGTCGCCCCAGTCAAAAAAAACAGCCCAGATCATTCCGATTATCGCAGCCGGAAAGTTGCCCAGAATAGCGTAGTATATACTCAGGACAGCACAAAAAAGCCCTATAAGAGAACAGATATTCGGAAAATCCCCGGCAAAAGTAAGCATTTTTGTCTGATGCGATTGTTTAACCACTATGAACGACTTTTAATAAACAGTTGTGTTTCTTCATCAAATTCAAAATCTTCACCTAAATATCCTTGCTCAAGTTCTGCAAACGCCTTTGGGTTATTTGGACATGGACATTCTATACCTTCAAACATAATAGTACTTAAGGGGAAAATTATATCTTCCGGTATCCATTTTGGATTTCCTTTTGCATCACGCCCTGCTTTATCGTGATCTAACCTATAA
>JAFDJC010000158.1 GCA_019307665.1 Deltaproteobacteria bacterium
GTGCCCCTTAAACTTTATGAAGAACATTCGGCATACACTACCCTTGGCGCAGCTAAAAAACTATATGACCTGCCGGTAGAAGAAGTTAATCCAAATTATATTACACCAAAGATGGCTTTATTCCGTCTTAACAAGATTATGGATGAATACGTTGCCGGCTGTGGTTCTCAATATAATTGTTCCGAAACTACCCTGAACATAGCGCTTAGAGAACTGAAAATGCTTAAAGAGGACCTGTCCAAGCTTGCTGCACGAAATCTCCATGAATTAATGAGATGCTGGGAAGATGTTCAGCGTGTTCAACTTGCCGAGGCACATACACGTCATAAACTTTTCCGTGAGGAAACCCGCTGGCCCGGATATTATTACAGGACGGATTATCCAAAAATGGAGCAGGAAAAATGGGGAGATGTTTTTGTAAATTCTATATATGACGATGAAACAGGAGAATTTAAGATGTTTACAAGACCCAAATACAGCCTTGTAGATATTAAAGAGGTCGTTGGAATGTAATGATAACATTCCTTTTGACGGAGATACTGTGTTAATGCCATCACATGTGTCCTCTAAACGCAGCCGCATAAGATTGGTTACCTTGTGCGGCTGTATTATCAAAAACAATATTTTTAAAAAAGGCTTATGAAGGAAAGACTTCAAACTGGAAAAAAGAAAGATTCTGTTAAAACCCAGCATGGGAAATGGTATAAAGAAGGTTATGCATACGGTTTTATATTTGCCAGGGAAGAAGCGGATTACGAAGAACTGGCTGCCATTGTTAGAGCAAAAGAGATACCTGTTAACTGGGATATTTTCAGGGCAGAAATTTTAAGCGGACACATGTACAACCCATTATTTGATTTTCAAGCATATTCAGAAGGTTTCAGCAAGGCATGCATAGAATTTTTTGAAATGATATAGACCTTTAAGAGTGAATGATGAATACAAAAACTCCAATATGCCCATATTGCAATGAAAAAATGAAAAAATGGAGAGTGCCCCTGACGTCCAGTTGGAACAATGATTTTTTTTATGTTTGTTTTAATGACAATTGCCCTTATTTTGTTGAAGGGTGGGATTATTTGTGGGAAACCCAGCAAACTCATGCCTCATATCGTTGTCGACTGGACCCCGATTCCGGTCAATACACGCCTTTACCGGCATGGTCTACTGAAGCTTTGAAAAATAATATCATCGAATAGATTGATCTGTTAATATTCAATTCAATTATTTTATTCCCAATTCATCTTTTTTAGTTACTATGACTTCAGGCTTAAGTTTTAATTCCTGTTGCCCGATTAATCCAAATTCTATCCATTTCATGGCAAATTTATAAAGAGCGACATCATCATGTTTCATTTTTTTTATTTCATCTTTATCTATGTCAAATTGTTTTAAAAAACTACTTTCAAAAACAAAGCGTCTGAAACGGTCCAGATCATAACATGCCATGAAAAACATTTCCTGAATTTTTTTGTTTTTAATTTTTTTGTCAGATAAAAATTCATTCATTGTAATTTTTTTAAATAATTTTTCCATCTCTATATAAATTGGGATGTCCTGCTCCTGTATCCATTCTTTTACAGCGAAAGAATTTTTTTCCTGAAAACCTAAGCAAAATGGAACATCCATAATTGAATAATATTGCTTGCCGGCTTTTTCAGTCATTTTGGTCTGTTCGGGCTGTAGAGGATAAATACGGCAGGACCATGGACGATTTGGATAAACTTTGCATCCCTGGGATCCAACAAAAGGGCAACTTTTTTTTTCATCATCTTCCATTTTTAATGCAACAACCGGAAGGCCATTATGATCAACAAGGGTAAATGTATATTTTTGCAAAAATTCATATGATGCTATTTCAAGCTCATTTTTTAAGCGAAGAATATCGTATGGTGTAAGGAATATATTAATATTGCGGCAACACTGAGTAAAACAATCAAGGCCACTATGACAAGAAAATCTAAAATCATCTTCCGGTCTTAATACTTTCAGGCCCTGATTTTTACTTTGAATAGTTCGATTTTCCATAATATCCTCTCTCTTCTACAATTGCACACATTGACTGCGTCATTCCGGTGAACTGGTATAATATTGCGCGTACTATAAAACTGTAACGCACTATTAATCCATTTATTTGTTAAATTTTTCTCAACTTCTGCAACGCCTGTTCTGCCGCCAAAGTAATCGGTTCCGCACTCGGCTCCGAAGAAATATCAGGGTTGCAGGCAGATGTAAATGTCGTGAGATCTGAAATTGTTTTTCCTCCAAGGATAAAGGCACTGACAGCATCTATTTCTCTTGCCGGTGCTATTCCATGGCTTACAATTTGCCCGCCGAGAATTATCTGAGTTTTTTTGTCAAAAACAAGTTTGATCCTCCAGGGTTTCGCGCCTGGAATCATGCCATGTTTACTTTTGGAGTCAACCGTTGCGCAAATGATTTCAAATTTTTCTTTTAAAGCAGCTTCCTCTGTCAACCCGGTAGCTGAAACTGTAAGGTCAAACATCTGACAGCCACCGACATTAAGCACACCGGGAAATGAAATATCATAACCGGCTAGCCGTTTAGCAGCAAGACGCCCCTGCATAACAGCGGGTCCTCTTAGACGCCCGGGATCGGGTTTTTGTGTAATAAAATTTCTCTTTTCAACACAGTCTCCACCTGCCAGGATATCAGGGTTGGATGTTTCCTGAAATTCATTTACTTTTATGCCGAATGTTCCCATCTCAAGCCCGATATCCTCTGCAAGTGCAGTATTTGGCCGAACCCCCACGTTCACAAAGACCATATCTGCGCCAAGCTTTTTGCCGGAACCGAGTTCTACGCCGGTAACATTTCCATTGCTGCCCGTGATTTTTTCGACTTTTTCGCCTGTCAAAATTTTTATCCCTTTTTCCTCAAAGTATTCCTTAACAGGATCAGCCATATCCTTATCAAGCATAAGGGGAAGAGGACGGTTAAAGAGTTCCACAATTGTGATGTCATATACATCAGGATTGGCAGCAGCAATAAGTGAAGCTATTTCCATTGTAATAAAACCAGCGCCAATAAATATTAGCTTTTTAGGATTATTATCAGCCATAAATGCTTTAATTTTTTCGGCGTCGGAAATCCCGCGCAATTCCTCAACTCCTTTAAGATCATTTCCCTCAATGGGAGGTGTAAATGAACTTGCACCTGTAGCAAGAAACAGTTTGTTATAATCAAACAACCTGCCATCTGATATAAAAACTTTTTTCTTTTCAGCATCTACTTTTGTGACTTCGCCGTTAAAAATATTTATGCCTGCGTCTTCAAGTTTTTTATCAGGAATTACAATTGAATCCGGTGTAGCCAGACCGGCCACAACATGAGGGAGCGCTCACCTGACAATAAAAAACTTTTCTTTTCGTATAACCGTAACATCCACATCCGGCATTAATTTTTTAGACATCATTGCAGCCGGTCCACCTGCACCACTGCATCCTACAATCACAAGTTTCTCTCCCTTTTTCATAATTTTTCCTTTTCTAATTTATTATTTGGGAACAATCCCTTTAAAACAGTCAAATAAAACAAATTTTGTGCTTTTAAGCTTCTCTTTCAGCATCATTCTTATGCCGCCTCTCAGATAAAAATGCAATGTCTTATTTTTTTCCTCCTGAATAAGTAAATCCTCTTTCCTGTGAAAGTTATTATTCCCGGAATTAGAAAACCCTTGAATATTTTCATGGATTGACAGAAGAAAAACTGATACCATTTTTGAAAATGATGACAGATAAAAAACTGATGTTTGAGGAAGATGGCAAGTACCTGAGCCTGGCTGTTTCGATGAAACGTAAAAACTAATTATCGATGTTATTATATCGATTGTTAAAAAAAGTATAGAAACTATTGGGAGAAACAATCTTATGAAAGTTACTATAATATATGACAATACCGTATGGAATAAAAAGCTTACTCCTGACTGGGGATTTTCCTGCCTTGTTGAAGCGCATGGGAAAGTAATACTTTTCGATACAGGCGCCAAAGGCAATATCTTGCTCGAAAATATGAGAAAACTCAACATTGATCCATTAAGCATTGACTCGGTGTTTATTTCACATGGTCACTGGGACCACACTGGCGGGCTTTTAACTTTTCTGGATAAAAATCAGGTTAAAGTGTATATCCCGGCCTCATGCAGAGAAACCGTTGATGTTTTTAACACTGTAATAGTAGATGATAAATATAAAATTTATGAGAATATCTATTCCACGGGTGAATTAAAAAATATCGAGCATTCCCTGATCGTAAAGCAAGGAGATGATGTAGCGGTTATCGCGGGATGTTCTCATCCGGGAGTATGGGAAATTTTGCATGCGGCATCTGTTTTCGGTAAAGTGAAAACACTTATTGGAGGGCTTCATGGATTCAATAATTTTAACATAATTGATGACTTGAACAACATTTGCCCGACACATTGCACTCAACACATCCAGGAAATAGAGACGCTTTATCCCGAAAAATTCATTAAGGGGGGCGCAGGACAAGTAATTAAAATATGATTATGCATAGTATATGCATCAATAAATTTGACATTAACTCTGAAATGTCGGAAAAGATCAAATCGTATGCTGAAAAAATAATATGAGATATGTCGGTTCAATTCCTTATGACAGGGGTATCACGGCAGCAATGGTTGCACAACAGAGCCTGGTCGATTTTTCAAATGGAAAAGGTGCTGAAGCGATTAAAAAAGTGTGGAAAAAGTTAAAGCGTTTATGACTTAAAATGGGCATTAGAATTTAATTTAAGGAGAGAAAAAATGAAATTTGCTATACCGATGGCGGAAGGGAAACTCACAGCACATTTCGGCCACTGCAAGGAATTCGCTATTATTGATGTTGAGGATAATGAGATAAAAGAAAAATCGGTTATTGTACCGCCACCCCATGAACCGGGTGTTCTCCCTAAATGGCTTCACGATTTAGGTGCAAATGTGATTATTGCAGGCGGTATGGGAAACAGGGCTATAGAGCTGTTTAATCAAGCTGGAATAAAAGTGCTTACAGGCGCACCGGTTGAAGATCCTGAAATTCTAGTCAAAAACTATCTCAACAATACCCTGACAACAAGTGACAATCTTTGCGATCACTAATAATTATTACCTACTGGTCCGGCAATCTCTCTTCTGATTTCCGGATCAGTCATTTAAAAAACCGTCTCTGTAAACTATACCTAAAAATAGCAAACTTTCCGAATGTCCCTCGAATCCCTCAAATTCTTTCTGTTTTTGCCTATGAATTTCTCCTCTTCTTTTCTATAATTTCAGCGGCTTTAATGAGAGGATATGCTGTCGGTGGGGCAGTCAGGAGCGGATGTGTTCCAATCTGAGAAGTTAAAATAGAGTCAACAGTCATCCTGTTTTGAATAACAAAACCTATAAGATTTACCAGCTCTCCCACGGACTTGCCCCCGATTACCTCTCCTCCCAATATAACTCCTGAATCCGCGGAGGCGATAAGTTTTACAATCTGCTTTTGTGTATCAGGCAAGGTGCCTGGATGTCTGTCAATTCCTTCAAATGTACCGGCAATGATTTCAAACCCTCTCTCATTTGCAAGATTTTCAGTCACACCGGCTGCCCCAAAAGCAGTATCACCTATTGCTGTGCAAAAAATAGCGATGGTTCCGCTAAATGATCTTACAATTGACAGTTTATATAAATTCATTCCCGCAATCCGTGCCTCTGCACATGAGGTTGAGGCGAGCATCAGCCCCTTAAGAGTCCTTGTAAGAAAACTGAATTTTTCGGCACAGTCTCCAACGGCAAAAATATCTAAATTATTTGTATGCATGTATTCGTTTACCTTGATAAAGCCCAACTTGTTAATTTCAAGTCCGGATTTATCAGCAAGCTCTGTATTAGGATGGTAACCCACAGATAAAATCACCGCATCGGTCTCAAGTGTTTCATCATCGTTTAATGTTACCCCCGTAACCTTTCCGTCTCCGGTTATTTCCCTCACGCCCACGCCGGCTTTAATATTTACGCCTCTTGATTCAAGAGCTGCCTCTGCTTTGACTGCAAGTTCTTTATCAAAAGCAAGACTTAATATATGAGGCATCATCTCTACCAGTGTTATATTGTTGCCCGCTTTCGCAAGTTCATCCGCCAATTCAACTCCTATGAATCCCCCGCCGATAACAACTATATTTTTTAATTTATCAAGCTTGGCCTTAAGGCTATCAAGATATTCCTTATCTTTTGGTATTGTGTAAACATTCTCAAGATCAGCTCCTTTGAGCCAGCTTGGCCTTACAGGCGTAGATCCTGTTGCCAGAACAAGTTTTTCAAAACCGATCTCCTGTCCATCAGAAAATTTGCAACTTTTGTTTTTCTGATCAATTAAAACAGCTTCTCCGATTTTCAGCTTTATCCCGGCATTTGATAAAACCGAATCAGGAACTACATTTTGCCCGCTATTTTCTAACGTTCCGAACATATAGGGTATTCCACATGGCACAAGAACCTTTTCTTCTTTACGAACAAGCATAAAATCCTTATCAGGATAAAATGATTTCCCTGTAGTTGCTACAACGATGCCTGCAGCACTTCCTCCGATTACCAATACATCTGTTTTTTCCATTTTCTTAACCCCGGCTCTAAATTAAAAGTTACAAAATTAATTACAATAATTAACAAAATTAATAATTTTTCGCAATTGTTTATGCTACGAAAGGGTGTAATTAAAAGTATTGGTTAAACGCACAAAAGATATATGCAATAGGGTAACACTGGCAACTCGTTGCCAGTGCCCGAAGGGCAAGAAGAGATCCAAAAAATAAGTTCTTGACGACACATTTCCCTTTCATTAAAGTTTTTGCAGGTTTGTCGGTCTCCAATCATACATTTCCGATTATTGCCGACTTCTTGTGCTGCGCACCCAGACAACGAGTTGTCTGGGCCACCCGAGGCTTTTCGTCCTTGTAGTGTGTTAATTTATTTCCCTAAACTGACCTTTACATTAGTTAAATTGATAGGTCTACATTTTTTAACAATTTCAATAGCTCGCTTTGCGTAAAGCATCTCCTTTGTTTCCAGTATTAAGGTGCTCATCTAAATAAGCTAAAATTATAACCAACACTTTTAATTACACCCTCTACGAAACAGCAATCTCGTGAAAGTAATACGGCTTCAAACACCAATAACCGAAACTCCACAGGTGCCCCGGACAACTAAGCTAACACTTCTAATTGCACCCAACCGCCTGTAAAATATTGACAGATTTGGATAAACACCATAGGTTGTCAGTTACAAAAAAGTACTCGGTCACTATTGATCATATCTTAAAGGAGTATCAGAAATGCCCGAAAAATCTTATGCGATTAAAACAACAGGAGATATCCAATGAAAATTGCTGTTGTCGGCGGTGGAAGTCGCTGCATTTACCTTATGGATTTATTGGA
>JAFDJC010000159.1 GCA_019307665.1 Deltaproteobacteria bacterium
TTTTAATTTAAATTATATGGAGCAACAACATGAATAAATCCTGGCTTTATTGGGCAATAGCCCTGTCTATCATATTCAGCATCCATTCCTGCTCACCCAAAAAAAAGGATGATCACATTAAAACAGCTACGGCTTTTAAAGATCTGGGTGTCGCATATATGAAGGATAATATGGATGCCGCCGCCTTTAAAAACCTGACTAAAGCCGAAAGCCTTAACCCTAACGACCCACATATTCATTTTGCCCTTGGCAACTTCTATTTTAAAAAGGAAAATTATAAGCAGGCCATTGCTGAGTACAAGCAATGCCTTGAATTAAAACCTGATTTTGCCGTGGTTTACAACAATCTAGGCCGTACATATTTTGAATTGGGCGAATACGATACCGCGATAGAGCACTTTAAAAAACTTATTGGTAATTATGCATACGCGACTCCGTATTTTCCACTTTTTAGTATGGGGTGTTCTTATTATCATAAAGGCGAATACCAGAAGGCGATAAAGTATTTTAAGGAAGCACTTGCTCTTGAGCCGGATTTTAAAATAGCCCGACTGTGGCTTGGGCGAAGTTATCTTAAAGAGGGGCATAGCCAAGAAGCCATAACGGTGTTTTTAAAAGGTGTCAGGACAGAACCCCGATATGCAGACATGCATTTTTATCTTGGAAGAGCATACAGGATGTCAAAAGACTATAGAAAAGCAAGCAGGGCTTTTATGAAAGCAATCGAAATAGATCCTGATAGCGAAATCGCAGCTAAGGCCAGGAAATATCTTATAAAATAGCGTAAGCTAAAACAAAAAATCCCGATTTTGTTGTATCGCACAGAATCGGGATTTTTTATTTTAGCATTGAACTTTATGCTTAAGTTCTTTTATACATTTTTTTCAAGTTGCACAATTCTTGGTGTAATAAATATCAACAGCTCATGCTTTTCTTCTCCAACAAGTTTAGATTTAAAAAACCACCCAAGCAGGGGGATTTTGGACAGAAAAGGGAACCCTGACTCATTGTTAGTCAAATTTCTCTTCATAATTCCGCCGATAACGATTGTATCGCCATCGTTTACCAGGAGTTCGGTTTGCGCCGAGTTGGTTGAAAGTGACGGTATGCCAGATACAATTGACTCTACATCATTTTTTTCTATATTTATTTTCATGGAGATTCGATTGTCGGGCGTTACATGCGGTGTAACTTTTAATACAAGATCGATATCTTTGAAACTTACGGTGGCTAGGCCCGACGAGTCCCTTTCAAGATAAGGATACTCCAGGCCCTGCTTAATAATTGCTTCCTTGTTGTCAAGTGTCACAACCTTCGGACTTGAAATAATTTTTCCTTTATCAGTACTTTCTATTGCCTGTAACTGTGCATTCAAAGAAAAAGAGTTAGAAATTCTAGCGAAATTATATCCAATTGTTCCACTTTCATTGGAAGGAGGATTGTTCATTGCAACAGACCATCCAGATGTTGCACTTACTCCCGGGTCCGTTGTTGTATCTCTAAGCCCATTCATTCCCCATTGCGTGCCGAGTTCTCTAGAATAATCCTCATTAACTTCAATAATTCTGGCCTCAATTATCACCTGGGGTGTTACTTTGTCTATCCGTCGAACTATATCTTTTGCCTGTTCTATTATTTTTGCGATATCGGTTATGATAATCTGGTTGTTACGGATATCAACACCTACTTTGCCGCGGTCTGGGGTTTTTATTTCATCGAGACGTGGTTTGATGTCCTCGTTTGCATCAGCGTAACTTATCGGGATATATTCGGTAATAAGAGGTTCAAGCGCTTCTTCCTGCTTTTTTCTGTCCCGTTGTGCTTTTAATGCTTCTGCCTTGAGCTCTTCTTCTTTCTGCTGAGTACTTAACGTGACAATCCTGACAACGTCGCCTTCCTGAGTTTGTCCAAGGTGATTCATTTTTAAGATAAGATCAAGTACCTGGTCCCAGGGCACTGGTTTCACAAGTGTAAGGGTAACTTTGCCTGTAACGTCATCATCTACGGCAAAGTTTTTACCGCTTACATCTCTTAGTATGCGAAGTACATTTTTAATGTCGGTTTGATAAAAATCCAGCGCAATCTTTTCACCCGCATATTTTTTTCCGGTAACCTTTTTTTCTTTTATTACATATTCAGGCTCTATATCTTCCGGTTCAGCTGTCACTGTATCAACAGCCTCGGCCATATCATCTTTTTCAGGAGAAGCGTCAATAATAACCGGCTCCTCTACTTCGGGAGCATCTTCAGATACTATTGTTTCAGGTTCGGCTATTTCCGGTTCCGGTTCAGCAAGTTCCTTTGCAGCCGCTTCAGGTTGAGTTGAAATCTCATCTGTAACCTTTGGCTCTGAAACCTTTGTTTCCGTTGCTTCTGCTGATTCCTCCATCACTTTTTGCCAAGGTGGCAGGTTTGCCTCAGCTAATTGCTTAGGTGGCATGGAAGACGCTTCAAAATTGATTCTTATTTCATTGTCTTCCTGCTCAATCGTATAAGGCACAGCTTCACGCAGCTCTACGATGATCATCGAGTCATTTAACATTTCAGATGTTTGAATCGGGAGTATTCTGTCCACGGCACTTTCAAAACGGGTTGTTATCAAAGGCCTTTGCCTGTAACTGAAAATTTTGGCATCCTTAAGGCTCAGCTGAAGCTTTTGTTCAGTAAGCTTGTCAAGACTGTATTTAACAGGTTTGGTAGTTCCAACAATAACAGTAGAGGCTCCTTTGTCATGACTTAAGAAATCTATCCGATTAACGAATACCTGTTTTAACGACACCTCGGTACCGACAACTGTTTCTATGACGGCATCTTCAGCAGGCTCTATTTCTTCGGCTTCAACTTCGGCAACAGTTGTTTCAGGCTCTGGGGCTTCGGCAGGCATTTCCTCTGTAGTTACAGATTCTGTTTCGGCAGCCGGTGTTTCAACGTCAGTACCTGCAGCAACAGTAGGTGCAACAACAGGTGCAACCACAACAGGTGCAACCACAGCAGGTGACTCGGCAATTTCGGCAACAGCTGTTTCAGTCTCCTCAGCTGGAGCTTCGGCAGGCATTTGCTCTATAGTTTCTGGTTCGATTTCTGGTTCGATTTCTGGTTCGATTTCCGGTTCGGTGGCTGCTATCTCCGGCTGAATATTTTCTTCAGCTTCAGCAGCTTTTTTACCAACGTGAATCAGCAACCCATAATCATTGGGCACGGCTGAGAATGATTCAAGATATTCTTTTTCCGTATCAAGAACGACTCTAACCCGATTTGGATAGGCAAAGTGGCGAATACTTTTTACCCATTTTGTATCCACCGGCAAAGTCTGCAATTTTTTATATGAACTGGTAACCCCTTGCAGGTCAAATACGATTCTTGCAGGTTTATCAAGAGAAAACGACTTGAAATCCTGGAGCATGCTGCCGGTCTTGACCATTACATCAAGACCATCTCCATTTGTCGCTGTTTCAATTTCCGGCACCAAGCTCGGCACAGGGGTTTCTACTGCTGTTTGAGTTGCTTCTTCCATTATCGGTTCAGATATTGATTCAATTGCAGGCTCAGCAGGCATTTCTTCAACTACTTCGGCAGTTTCTATTTCATTCTTCGGCTCCGGCAGTTCGTCGTTAAGTTCTGATGCAGTCGTTATAGTGTTAAACGTTACGGAGAGACCATTTCCGCTTCGTGCTATGTCGTAAGTCACATCTTCTTTAAGTGAGATTGTAATTTTTGAAGGGCCGTTTTCAATAAGTTCAACAGCTTTTATGGATCCTAAAATGGCATTATCTAAAGCGTATTCTGCTTTAGCTATACCGAGTGATGTTTCAGGAAAATACAATACAAGCCCGAGAGGCAGCGGCTGTTTAACAGATGTATATGTCAAGAGCTTGTTCCCATCTATGGAAACAATGATTGAATCAGCCGTATCGGATATTGAGATATCCGTAATCATCTTTGGCGGAGATTCCGCTGGAGATTCCTCCGTGACATTTCCATCGTCCTGTTTCGCAACCATGTTTGACGCACAAGCCGCCAGCATAAAAACAAATAATCCTATCAGGCCTGCGGCGACTCCCTTTCTAACACTTTTTCTAATTTTGCGATAATGCATCTTGTTAATCTCCAGTTAGTTTCTGAAGTTTAAGCTCCCTTTTTCGAAGCGATATTTTCCCTAATATATTTTCAACTTCTTCTTCAACTATTATTCTGTCTCTGACTATCTCCACAACCCGGCCAGATGACATTCCGATGTATGTTCCGACAGTAACAACGTAACCCTTTTCACTTGTATCAGCCACCAGCGCACGGTTTCCACTTTTTGCAAGAATTATTCCCAGCAGTTTAAGCTGACTGAGATCTACTTTTTCGAGAGGCGTAAGGTGACCGCGCCGTCTCTTTTTATAGGACTTTGAAATTTTTAAAGCAGAACTTTCTTTTTCCTGAAATAGGGGTGCAAAAGGATCTATTTTTCCTTCAGGATCGTAAAGTTCAATACTTCTTTCCATTTCATCTTTTGAAACCGCCTGTGAATCAGCCGTTGACATATCGCCTCCGGCTTTCCCTTTTTGATCGGTATTGTCTGCGGCAAGGTTTGAGGGTTTCTCCTTGGATTTAGAGGTTTCCGAGCCCTTGATCGGTTTTATTTTTTTTGCAATCAGTTTTGATTTAACGTCTGAATCCTTTTTGTCACTACAGCCGTAAAATAGAGAAAAAGGGCAAAAAGAAATAAAAATTACTAGGACAATCAGATATTTTTTATACATAGCTTACCGCCGCTTCTACTTTCCTTAATGCGTTTTTTTTTTCTTACTCTTTTTTTTTTTCTTACTCTTTTTTTTATTTTTACTATCTTTTTTATCCGTGCTTGAAGCTTCATCAATAAATTTATATGTTACAGCCTTGCAGGAGGTCTTAAGGGCTTCATTGCTTTGGCTTTTAATATTGATATCCGTGATATTTACAATACGTGATAAATTGGCAACCTTATCAAAGAAAAGCGCAAGTTGATGAAAGTGGCCGCTAATGTTAATCGAGACCGGTATTTCAGCATAGAACTCTTTTTGAATTTGCTGCTGAGGTTGAAATAATAAGAACTCCAGACCGGCATCCCGCCCTGCACGCGAAATATTGGCCAAAAGAGAAGGAATGTCTTTTTTTTCAGGGAGTGTCTTTTTAGCTATCTGGAACTGAACGCTGGCCTCCTCCATCTTTTTTTTAAATTCATCCAGAGTTTTAGCTTTCTTTTTAACCAAAGATACTTCTTTGACCAGTGTTTTGTATTTTTCGTTTAACTCTCCGACTTCCGCGCTTTTAGGGAGATATATAAAATAGATATATATACCGATAATAACAATAACTGATCCAATAAAGATAGCATGCCGCTGAATGGGCGCTAAAGCCCCAACCTTGTTTACAAAAGGTTCAACTTTTGCCATAATTTGTTCTTTGATATTATCCATTATTTCTTTTGACCTTCTTCAGGTTTTTTACTTTTAGCTTCAACACATGTTATCTGAAAAGCTTTCATTTTTTGCCGGCCATATTCCTTTTGTTTCACGCTGCTCAAATCAACACTGGAAAAAAGCTGTGATTTTTCAAGAAGGGACATAAAATCGGCGGCCGTTTTATTGTCAAGAACGACACCTTCAAGCTTGACTGTGCCTCCGGCAGCTGACAGACTTTCTAACCACATTCTGTCAGGGATAACCAGTTGCGTCATGGCAGTAAGAAGATTTATAGGCCCTTTACGATTTTTGTCAAGCTTGCTCATTACATCCATTCTGGTATGGAGCTTGTCAAGTTTTTGTTTTATTATATCTACTTCTTTTGCTTTTGATTTATATTTTTCAAGCTCAGCGATTGTCTCTTTAACTTTACCATTGAGGAATGCGATTTTGTTGTTCACGCTGATTTGAAGATAGAACATTACAATGGCAACTAATCCCAACGACAGAACAAAAAGGGATACCTGCCGTCTTACATTTTCAGTTTTCCTGGCCGCGCGGTATGGCAGCAGATTAATTCGTATCATTTATCATCCACTCTTCTGAGCGCCAGTCCGAGGCAGATTGCAGCCTGCGGCGCCATTTTGTTTAGAAAAGTTGTATCTATATTTGACTCATCTATATGAAATTTGTCAAAAGAATTGATCATGCTAACTTCGGTTGAAGTTTGAACACCAAGCATTTTCCGGAACTCTTTGATATTGGCACCGCCTCCGCTTAAAACAATTTTCTTTAACTGGTCATCAGGATATGTAGAGTAAAAAAAGTCAAGGGCACGCCTGATTTCAGTGGTCCAGTCTGCCACAACAGATGACACGATTTCATTCAAGTCCTCCTGGGGCATCCTGTCTTGATTCTCATTGTTTTTAATCTCTTCAGCCTCTTCTATCGAACAGTCAGCCTGAGATACGATCCGGTGATTTATTTGACTGCATCCGAGAGAAACGTCCCTCATAAAGACGGATGAATTATTTTTTAGAATATTCAGTGATGTTTTGTTGGCACCGATGTCGATTAATGCGACACATTCATTTTCAGCTTCATAATTGGCTTCATAGATATTCTGAAGGGCAAAAGCGTCCACATCAATAGTACACGGGTTAAGACCTGCCAACTCCATGACATTCAAATAATCGCTGATCATTTCTTTTTTGGCCGCTACAAGCAATACGCTCATTTGATTCGGATTCAGCTCGCTGCCGCCAAGTATCTGGAAATCAAGGTTGACATCACTAATATCAAAAGGAATGTATTGTTCTGCTTCAAGATGAATCGTTTCTTGAAGTTGCTCCTCAGGCATGTTTTGAACATTGATTTTCTTAACAATAACTGAATATCCGCCGACTGAAATAGCGACATTGTGCTGTTTAATATTATACAGTTTGAACATCTGACTGATAGAGTCAGCGGCAGCTTCAGGATTTTTAATGCCGTCTTCTTCAATAATTCCCGGTGCAATATCTATTGCACCGAATCTGGTTAGACTCTGACCCGAAGACGTATCTTTGATTTCGCCTACCTTAATAGATCTGGAACCGATATCCAGTCCCACAAGATGGTCCTTTTTTTTAAAAAACATGATAAGCTTTTACCCGCCGAATATTTTGTTTTTATCAGATAGCTTGTATCCTAGTGCCAGAAGTATTTTCCGCTTGGTTTCGACGCGGCATGTTTCTCCCCGTTCAATACGAGCAATCGTTATCGGGGATACGTTTGCTTTTCTGGCAAGCTCAGCTTTACTCATTAAAAGAGATTCTCTGACTTCGCTAAGTGAGTTTTTACCCATTGTTTTATACTCTAATTAAGGTTAAAATCGCTTTATGCTCAATTAAAAAAAAAGCATCATTGTCCATTCTTTTTATTTTTATTAAGCATAATTATATCATTTTAGCATTAAGTCAAGTAAAATTTATATAAA
>JAFDJC010000374.1 GCA_019307665.1 Deltaproteobacteria bacterium
TACCAGGTGGTAACATGCCTTTTGATATTACTGAAATCATACTGCTCGGTTTAAATCATAAAACCGCTCCCCTGGAACTGAGGGAAAGGCTTGCCTTCAGCGATGACGATACGGCTTATGCGCTTAAAAAACTTCGCGGGCTTTCGGCAATAAACGAGCTCCTTATTTTCTCCACATGCAACCGGGTAGAAGTGTTGATCACAACCAAAAACAGGCAAAGCGCCCTGGACACAACCAAACAGTTTATCTCAGAATTTAAAAATGTACCGGCTGAAAAATATGCAGGTGCTCTTTATGTCCACACCGGAGTGGACGCGGTCAGACATATCTTCAGGGTTGCTTCAAGCCTTGACTCCATGATTGTCGGTGAACCGCAAATTCTTGGCCAGGTAAAGGAAGCATATAGCGTTGCAATAGAAAACAAGACTTCCGGAGTCATTCTTAATCGCCTTTTACACAGGGCATTTTTTGTGGCAAAAAAAGTCCGCAGTGAGACCGGCATATGCGACAGTGCTGTATCTGTTAGTTATGCGGCCGTAGAGCTGGGACAAAAAATATTCGGCTCCCTTGAAAATAAAAACGTTCTCCTCATCGGGGCAGGAGAAATGGCTGAAATCGCAGTTGCTCATCTTATCAAACACAAAGCCGGCAAAATCTTTGTGGCAAACAGAACCTTCAAGCGGGGAGTTGACCTTGCAAGGAGTTTTAAGGGCCAGGCTATCCGGCTTGAAGAAGTTCATGAGACGCTGAAAGCCGTAGATATTATCATCAGCTCAACCGGTGCGCCCGGGTATATCATTACCCGCGATAATGTTAAAAAAAGCATGCGTGCAAGGCGAAATCGCCCTCTTTTTTTCATCGACATTGCGGTTCCGCGCGATATAGACCCTGAAATAAACAGGATAAACAATTCATATGTTTATGATATCGATGACCTGAAAGGCGTGATTGATAATAATATCAATGAACGTCAAAAAGAAGCGGTCAAAGGTGAAAGAATTGTTGATGAAGCGGTTATCGCCTTTCAAGGGTGGCTAAAAAGCCTTGATGCCGTACCCACTATCGTTGCTCTCAGAAATAAATTTACTTCAATTGCAAAAACAGAAGTAACAAAAACATTTCAGACACTTAAACATTTAAACAACAATGACCGACAGGCTATTAACAGAATGGTTGATGCGTTGATCAAAAAAATCCTTCATGACCCCACCATTCACTTGAAACATAATGGCTGCCACGGAAACAAAACTATTAATATTGATATTGCCCGGAAACTGTTTAACTTAAATGATGATGGCCCGGAATAAATTTTGTCCTTTACAAACAAAAAAATAATTGTTATGTTCAATCCTTTTAAATAACCGATTAAATAATCGAGCAAAATTAACACTATTCGTTTGAGCAGATATTGCCATGAAAAAGAAAGACATAGAGTTTTTTAAGGACCTTCTGACAAAGCGACTTAACGACCTACTTGACCAGGCTGATGACACTGTATCAGGCATGACGGTGCCAAAAGAAAACTTTCCTGACCCTACTGATCGTGCATCTCATGAAGCGGATCGAAATTTCATGCTTCGCATAAGGGACAGAGAGCACAAACTTATTAAAAAGATTAAAGAAGCGCTAATCCGTATTGAAACCGGCACATACGGTGTTTGTGAGCAGTGCGGTGAAGATGTTACTATTAAACGATTGAAGGCAAGACCTGTAACGACACAGTGCATTGACTGCAAGACTAAAGAGGAGGCCTTAGAGAAAGCTCTTGGGTTGTGAAATGCTCCGGAATAGACCTTCACATCCATTCTACAGCCTCCGATGGAACAAATTCACCCTCTGAAATCCTACAGCTGGCAACACAACTAAACCTGGGTGCAATAGCCATTACAGATCATGATACACTCAAAGGTGTTAAACAGGCTCTAAGTTGCGGCATTCCACGCTCTCTAAAGTTTTTAACAGGTGTTGAAATCAGTTCGAATCCGCCTCCGAGCTTTTCGGCTCCAGGCAGTCTTCATATACTCGGCTATGGAATAAAAACAGATGATAAGCAAATGAACGATATGCTCGGTAAACTTCAGGATGCCAGAATTAACCGCAACCCTAAAATTATTACCCGGCTCAATCAAACAGGTCTGGATATATCCTTGTCTGAAGTGATGGAGAAGGCCGGAACAGGCCAGCCCGGTCGGCCCCACATTGCAATGCTCATGGTTGAAAAGGGAATGGTTAAATCAGTGAATGAAGCTTTCGACCTTTTTCTTGGAAAAGGCAAGCCGGCTTATGTCGACAAACCGCGAATCGAATCTTCAGAAGCGATCCGGACAATTATAAATGCGGGCGGAATTCCGGTTCTGGCTCATCCGGGCCTGGTGAAATCCGATTCCGGCGATTCGATTGAACGCCTTATTGACACATTAATGGGAATGGGATTAAAAGGTGTTGAGGCATATTATCCGGGCCATACTTCAGACCAAACAGCCAAATATCATGAACTGGCCAAGAAAAACAACCTGCTGATAACCGGTGGCAGT
>JAFDJC010000375.1 GCA_019307665.1 Deltaproteobacteria bacterium
TAAATACCGCATCAAGTCTGTCGGAGGGAGAGGCAAGGGCAATGTGAGCCTGGTTATAGATAAATTTGTCGGCGGCGGGTTTGCGGGTCAGGTATACCGTGTAAAAATAATCGATATAGATGCAAAGGAAGGCGTAATAAGCGGTATTGAAAAGGACGCTGTCTATGCAATGAAGATTCTTATACCACCCTCAGGGTTTTCACTGCTGTTTCGTAACGCACTTTATTTTATAGGGTTCCAGGGACCTTTTCAGTTGCAGGTTAATCCTGTTGCTGCAAGAGCAGGCGCCCTGTGGCAGAAGTTTATAAGAAGGGGCGCAAAAATTAGGTTTAACAACGAAAGGACGGTTGTAGATATACACGCAACATTCGTGGATGAAAAACTCGGATCTTGCGGAGAGCTAAGTGAGTGGGTTGACGGCAGGGTTTGGGATCTTGAAGTGGATGACAGGCTCGACCGGCTTAGAAAATGGAGAAAAGGCGAACAGGTTGATGAGTCGATGCTCGGTTCTCCTGAGTATCGTGAAAAATATATTTTCATGCATGAATTTGTCAGACTTATGCATGATATGGGAGGGCATGAGTTTGCCAGGCAGTATGAATGGTCTACCGCGAAAAGCCAGCCCAACTGCCTGAAGCGGAATGAAAAAGACGGTAAGCTGGTAGCCGTGGATTTTAGAGCAGGGCTTGCGCTTCTGCCGTTTCTTCCCATGAGTCCTGGAGATTTTAGCCTTATTATAAAGGGAATAGGAAGGGGAAGTCTTGTCCAGTTTGACAGGGGGAATTTAGACGAGCTTTCAAAATTTATTGAATCCCATTCCGAACACTTTGAAGATATGACGGAGATGCTTGATGAACTTAAGGCGTCAGAGCGAATCTACAGAAATTCTGTTCCGGATATAACTCATAATCACATTAAATTATTGTACAGCAGGAATCTTTGGTCGACAATTCTCGGTAGTGCGGTAACAGGCTGGAGAGTAAAAAATATTGTTGATGAAAAGGGTGCGCAAACACTTTCAAAAAACAGGATGCTAACGCTTCTGTTTATGCTTGTCGGTCTCGTTCCTTTTTTCGGCCTGTTTGTAAGAAAGCTTTTTGGACACAGTGACTGGCGAAGGCATTATATCACCATGCTGAAAAGCCCGGGTTATCTGAGGCAGGCAATAAAAGTCAAAATTTTAGAAAAAGTTATTGTCTGGCACAGGGCGGGCAGAGTCGATGAAGGCAGTGCAGAAAGATTGGCAGGATCCAATATTAAATTTTTATTTCATCTTCCTTTTTCATTTCTTCCCGTCGGATTGCACAGGATTATGACAGATCCGGGCTATGCAAAAGCGCGCCTCGATTATTTACTTTTTAGGCCGTTCAGGCTCTATTTTAACTCTGATCTTCGAGAGGAGTGGCTGCGGGACATGGTCGAAGAGGGAAAAGAAAAAAACATATTAAGCATGGAAGATTCGAAAATTATTCTTTCCAGAATCAAAGAACCCTTTATTCAGAAATATCTTAAAAGTCTGGCTGTGCATGTCTGCACGTTACCTGTTACGCAGGTTGTATCAGTGATTGTCGCATTTACCTATGTTGCAATGCATCCTGAGATACCCCGGGCACAGGCTTGGGCTGTGGGGTTAGGGATCATCGCGCTTTTCCAGGTGGTGCCGATATCACCAGGTTCCCTTGTCCGGGGTCTGTATGTTCTCTACCTTGTCATAAAAGAACGAAATTTTCGTGACTATAATATTGCGGTGTTTTTAGGTTTTTTCAAATATATCGGATATCTGGCTTTTCCTATTCAGATGGCATACCGCTATCCGGTGCTGGCAAGGTTCATGGCCGCCCACTGGGCCAGGGAATCCGTTCAGTTTGTACCTGTTTTTGGTGAAAGCGGTGCTTTGCTGGAACACTGGGTTTACCGTCTCTTTTATAACCATCCTTTGACACTGAGGAGAAGAATTGTCAGTCGGGTTGAAATGAGAAAGACAATGAAGACCCGCTACTGGCATACCATTTTTTGCACTGCAGTTGCGGTCGGGATATTCAGTGGCGTGGATTATGCTTATATGGCACATTCCGGAGTTCTTCCTGCTCTCTCGCAAATATGGTGGCTTGCAGCAGTCGTGCCTTTTATTTGTGGTTCAGCGGTTACACTTGGTTTTGGCGGTGCGTCAATGGGAAAAAGGATTATTGGCGCTGCCCTGTGCGGTACTGCCACCGGAACACTGTACACAGGCGCTTCATTTATGTATGAGGCGGCTGTGGTAGATTTTGTCGCAGCATGTGTCTGGCGTGTATTTGTGTTTACTCTCGTTGCTGCTGTCGGTGCTATTATTACAGAAATCGTTCAATAATAGATCGGGGATAAAGGGGACGTCCCCTTTATCCCTGTCCTCCGAGCAGGCATGAAATAAATATCATAATGGTTATAGTGGTTGTCATAATAACGTTCCGTTTCCATGAAAGGGATTTATGCATTGGGTAACACCGGCAACTCGTTGCCGGTGCCCGAAGGGCAAGAAGCTGTTCTCAAAATTT
>JAFDJC010000376.1 GCA_019307665.1 Deltaproteobacteria bacterium
CGTTATCTCGCAGATTTACAAGAAAACGCTTAAACTCCTTTACTTATCACCCGAGAGAATCGTTTCAGACAGTTTTGTTGAACTCCTGAGAAAAACCAGAATTTCTTTGATTGCTGTGGATGAGGCTCACTGCGTAAGTATGTGGGGGCATGACTTCAGACCCGAATACAGAGAACTAGGATTCCTAAAAGATGCCTTTCCCAATAGTGCTATCCATGCTTATACAGCTACTGCTACTGAACATGTCCGACGCGACATTGCCCGGCAGTTGCGTCTTGATAATCCCGAAGTGCTGGTCGGCTCGTTTGATCGGCCGAATCTCGTTTACAGGGTCGAACGGCGAACTGACATCCTGTCATCAGAAGCGGGTGATAGAGTTTGGTGAATGGCTCTGCACCGGTGTGCTTAAAAAAGTCCCCCACCGCCATTTTGTGTTCAGTATCCCAAAAATGCTTCGTAGATATTTTCTTTATGACAGAAAACTGTTGACAAAATTGAGCCGTTGTGGCTGGGAAACATTGAAGGAATTTTATCAGTTTGTAATCGATGAAGATGATGCCGTTCCGGGGGCGGCAGTTGCCATACAGTCGTTTGGTGATTTTTTAGGATTCAATCCCCATTGTCATATTTTGGTTACAGACGGTTGTTTTTACGGTGAAGGCCGGTTCAGGGTGGCGCCTGCATTTCAGGCCAGGGATATTGAAACCGTATTTCGCGGAAAGGTTTTTAAAATGCTGCTGGCGGAGGGCAAAATAAATGAAGGCATTATCAGCATGCTCAAGTCGTGGCGGCATTCTGGTTTCAATGTATTTGCCGGTGAGAGGATATATCCCGGAGACGAAAAAGCAATGGAAAACCTTGCCCGTTATATCATCAGGGCATCGTTCTCACAGGAGCGTATGACATATATGCGGGATGAATCAAAGGTTGTTTATCAGTCAAAAGACGGTAAAAAGAAGCAAACCTTTGATGTATTGGAATGGCTTGCGGCCATGTGCAGCCATATACCGAACCGTGGGGAGCAGATGGTGAGATACTATGGATATTACAGCAATGTCTCCCGTGGAAAGAGGAAAAAAGAAAACAGGGATAACGCTATCCCGAACATTATTGAGGACAGTAACACATCACCGGCACAGCGAAAAGCCTGGGCGCGATTAATTCAAAAAATTTACGAAACAGATCCGCTGTGTTGTCCCAAGTGCTGCGGCACGATGAAGATCATTGCGTGGGTAGAACAGCCGGAAATTATACAAAAGATATTAAAGCATGTCGGGCTGTGGGAAGTCAAGAGCAGGCCCCCGCCCAAAACGCACTCCCCGCCGGGAGAATTGCAGGTTGATTGCACAGGGTAACAGGTGGAATTTTACGACGAGTATGAATATTGCGATCCCGACTACAGCGTTGATAAGAATATTTAAAAAAATGCTCATGGGCGGACACGGGAGGGGTTTACGTAAAATCTCTTATCAGACAACAAATTTTTTTGTTTCTCTCCTTAAAACTATATATCCTTAACCGTCTTTCCGAACATTTAAAATCACCCGGTGTGTGCACCGCCATATCTTGTTGCGTCATTTTTATTGACACACAAACGGTACTTTTCTATACTGCTCACGACTGAAAGCAACTTCTTATCAAAACGCGCTTATCCTGTGATGGGAATGTAGCTGGGCGGTTATCTATGCGCTCACGAGTAGAAGTACAGCGAGTGGTGTAACAAAAAAGTCTAAACCATGTTCTGTTACTATGTTACAATTAAAAAAGGAAAAATAATAACTGTAGGGAGAACTGTTATGGAATTTACCGCATCTTCAATTATGCGCTCTAAACTTGTTGTCTGCAATGACACGGAAAGCCTTAAGGCGGTGGCCAAAAAGATGTTTGATGAAAAGGTCGGATCTGTTTTAATAAAGCAAAAGGAAGAAGTTATAGGTATTATTATCGACAGAGATATATTAAAGGCCATCGTTGACGGGATAGATTTCACGACAGCACCGGCGACAGAAATAATGTCGTCTCCACTTGATTGTTGCAGTGCTGATGATAGCCTTGAACACTGCAATGAACTTTTTGAGAAAACACACCACTCGCGTTTAGTCGTCAAAAAAGAAGAGAAGGTTGTTGGTGTCCTCTTAAGAAAGTTTGTAGAACGTTTTTTAAGTTTATCAAAAAGATACTCTCTTGCAGATATAGCACAAACTCCACGGTTCAGAACGGGAAGGGATTAAGCACTGCAGCGCAGATTATGTGCGTTCTTCTTTTTTAGGATAGTGTTCCAGTTGGCATCCCGCTGCTCCTCTACCGTCTTCCATCATCTTGGTTTTCTATCCCGAGCAGTAAATCTATTTTAGCAGGGTAGTAACCAACGACCTTACGTGTCCAATCTTTACCATAATCTCTTATCAGACAACAAATTTTCAGTTTCTCTCCCTAAAACTATATATCCTTAACCGTCTTTCCGAACATGTAAAATCACCCGGTGTGTGCACCGCCATATTTTCTTGCGTCAATTTCATTGACACACAAA
>JAFDJC010000377.1 GCA_019307665.1 Deltaproteobacteria bacterium
TCTTTAAGCCCGGAAACATCAACCGGCTTTGTAACAGCTTTTTTCATTAGTCCAAGGATGCTTTCGGGTCCTCGTAATATTATCGATGGCGGTTTTGCCGTTGTATCAGCAACAAAAAAGCCTGTCGCAGGTTTTCCGGATAAAGAGATTATAACCGGAAGCTCTTTTTCCAGCTCTTTTTCTATCTTTAGAATAATAAAAGCCGGCTTGATGTCCATTATGATTATACCGGATGGAAGGGGAATTTTTTCCGGTTCAACATTAATTGTCTTAACCCCTTCATTAATATCTGATAGATTCAATGTGTATCTTGGTTGAAGTTTCTGAAGGATTTTTATCACGGACTTCGAACCGCAGACCTTCACCTCCAGATTCTTTAGCGGCAAACCTGTAACCGTCAATCCCTGAGGGATTTTTTCAAGATCAACAGGTATCAATATATCGGTTTCCTGGGAAGAAGAACAAAAAGATAATGAAAAAACAAGAAATCCTGCTAACAATAATGAAAAAACCAGAAGTTTATGCTTAGGCATGGCAAATATTAAAAAACCGTAATGTTTTAGCGCTATGAAAAATTGAACGCCTCGGATGTGGTTAAATTAAAACTAATATTTAGGGCTCACTCAAAAATAACTTTACATTTTAAGCGCCGATGCATCCCGCCTGGCTGCGTTGCAAAAGCTCGGAATATCCTGATATTCCTACACTTTCACGCCTTGCCATGCGGGTGCCTCAATTCTTAAAATTGTAAACTTATTGTTGCGTGAACCTTTAGTTGAAAGGCTATGCTACATTTTTTACAGCATCAACGATTTTCACTGTTGCTCGTGTTCCGGCAACATCATGAACCCTTACGATATGGGCTCCGTTTAGAACAGCACAGGCAATTGCAGCATGGGTGCAGGTTTCCACTTCCGGCAGGTCAGGTTTAACTTCCCGGCCTGTACCATCCTCAAGGATAGTTCGAATAAATTTTTTTCTTGAGGGGCCTAACAGAACAGGAACGTTCAGAGACAAAAACTCGCGGAGGTGTTTTATTAAGATAAGGTTGTGTTCAACTGTTTTTCCAAAACCGACTCCCGGATCGATTATAATTTTAGATTTTGGAATCCCCTTTGATTCAGCGCGATTGATCGCATTTTCCAGAAACTCTTTAATCTCTTTTACAGGATCGTCATATACGGGAGAAACCTGCATGGTTTTTGGAGTTTCGAGCATATGCATCAGAATAACGGGAACTTCATATTTTGCCGCAACATTCCCCATCCGGTCATCGAGTCGCAATGCACTTATGTCGTTGATCATGGATGCGCCGGCCTCAATTGCACGTTCGGCAACCATCGCCTTTGTAGTATCAATGGAAACCGGAACCGGAATATGCTTTGCAAGGTTTTCAATAACAGGAACCACTCGCCGGATTTCCTCTTCCGCGGATACCGGTTCAGAAAATGGGCGGGTCGACTCCCCTCCTATGTCGATTATATCCGCGCCCTCTTCAACAAGCCGACGGCCCCGTGCCACAGCACTTTTTAAATTGAAATATTTTCCTCCATCTGAAAACGAATCGGGTGTTATGTTTAAAATCCCCATAATACAGGTCTGTCTTCCAAATTCAAAAGAATGCCCACCCCATGAAAATTTAAAAGTCTGTATGCTTGTTGTATCTTCATAAGATTTTTTTCCGGCTGTTGAAACCTTTACAACACATTCCTTTTTACTCAATTTGCTCCTCGATATCCTTCATTTTTTCCGGCGTCGCCTTAAAGTCCGGTTTGATGCTTTTAATCAACCCGTCAAGTTCATCACCTTTAACAGTCTCTTTCTCAAGGAGAAGCTCCGCCAATTTATGAAGAATGTCAATATTTTCATGTAAAACATTCTTTGCCCGGGTGTAAGATTTTTTAATGATAATATTAATTTCATCATCAATTTTTCTTGCAGTCTCTTCAGAATAGTCCCTGTGCTGAGATATTTCCCTGCCTAGAAATATATGATCTTCTTCTTTTGCATATGACAGGGGACCAAGCTCATCACTCATGCCGTAGGAGCGAACCATCTTCTGGGCGATTTGAGTTGCCTGCTTTATATCGTTGGATGCGCCTGTGCTTATGCGATTAAAAACGATCTCTTCAGCAGCCCGTCCTCCAAAAGAGACCGACAAATCATTTTCGAGCTGATCTTTGAATTTAAAGTCTCTCTCTTCGGGCAGAAACCATGTAATACCTGCTGCACGGCCCCTTGGAATAATTGTTATCTTGTTAACAGCATCAGTATCCGGCAGAAACCTGGCAACCAGAGCATGCCCGCCTTCGTGATATGCCGTGATCTTTCTATCTTCCTCTTTTATCACCTTTGACTTACGTTCCAGCCCCATATATACTTTATCTTTGGCATCTTCAAAATCAATCATATCGATTTTTTCTTTGTTTCTTTTGGCTCCAATAAGGGCGGCCTCATTAACGAGGTTTTCCAGGTCCGCACCGGAAAAACCGGGCGTTCCTTTAGCCAGCGTAAGTTTT
>JAFDJC010000378.1 GCA_019307665.1 Deltaproteobacteria bacterium
TCTATCGCAGAGGCTACTGTATCCGATTCCCCGGCCGCAGCGGCATAAACCCTTCCCATAACCCCTTGAAGTTTAGGGAATTCAATCACGATCTGGCTCACAAGATCAGCCTTGCACAAAAATGCCGCTCTTGACACATCCTTTTTAACATCCGGAGAAAAACCAGCGGTATCTGCCAGAAATTCAGCGAGTTTTCGAACCCTGATTATTTTTTCATACACCGACCCCAGCCTGGCCTGGAAAAGGACCCCTTTCAATTTTTCCGCCAAATCTTTAAGGGATTTCTCCAGATCGCTCCTGTAAAAGAATTGAGCATCTTCAAGCCTTGCCCTGAGTACCCTTTCATGACCCCTGGCAACCAGCGCCATATCCTTTACATGAGTGTTATTCACAGCAATAAAAAAGGGCATCAGATTTTTTTTCTTGTCTATTACGGCAAAATATTTCTGATGTTCGCGCATAGCTGTAATCAATACTTCCGGCGGAAGCCCAAGGAACGCTTTGTCAAAATTGCCTGCTACAATTGCCGGATATTCAACAAGGTTGTTTACAATATCAACGAGGTCATCATCTTGCAGGACCCTGCCCCCCTGCTCCCTGGCAGCTTTATCAATACCGCTGACAACCTGTTTTTTCCTTTCTTCCATATTAACCAGCACATGGGCCAGGCGCAAGGCCTCAACGTATTCATCAGGTTTAGAAAGCCTGATCCTGCCAGGATTCATAAAGCTGTGCCCAAACATATATCTGCCGCTTTTTACATTTCCCAAAACAAACGGGATAACTTTATCTCCAAAAAGAGCAAGGATCGAATGTATCGGCCTTGCAAATTCAATGCTTAGATCCGCCCATTTCATTTTTTTAGGAAATGGGATCGATAATACCAGATCCGGCAGAATCCCTTTTAAAATACTCCCGGTATCATTGCCCCGCTCTATTCTTCGCGCGCATAAATATGAACCTTTCTCTGTCTCAATGGTTGTCAGACTGTTTACAGCAACTTTTACTTTTTCGGCAAATCTTTTTGCCGCTATCGTCGGCATTCCATTTTCATCAAAACCCACCTTTGCGGGAGGCCCCGTAACATCTGTAGTTAACGGCTTTTGTCTGCCTGCAACATCCGTCACCATAACCGCAAGCCTTCTCGGAGTCCCCAAAATACTAACATCGCCATGCTCGATTCGAGCTTCTGTCAATCTTTTTAAAAGTAGCGTTGAAAGCGCATTCAGTGCCGGTTCAATATAATCTGCAGGAATCTCTTCTGTCCCTATCTCAAGCAATAGATCGTTCATGTCTGCCTCTATTATCGTGATAAATTTAGCTCTTATCTCCCATTTTTTGCAACCACTCAAAATCAATCACAAAACCGAAATTAAGAAATAAGACCTGGAAATCAAGTTGCTGATATTTATTTTGTGTTTTCAATATTTCGTGCTTTCGTGATAGTTCTCTTTTTTAACATAGGAAAATCCATCTCTCTACGTTGCTTCAGATATGCTTCCGCACAGGCCCTGGCAAGCTTTCTTACCCGTGCAATATAACCGGTTCTCTCTGTGACACTGATAGCGCCGCGTGCATCAAGAAGATTAAAGGTATGCGAACATTTAAGACAATATTCATATGTCGGAAGAACAAGCGATTTCTTGATCGTGCGTATGGCTTCGCCTTCGTACCTTTCAAAAAGATCCCGCAGCATATCAATATCCGCTTTCTCAAAGTTATATATCGACTGTTCTACTTCCTGCTGGTGATACACTTCTCCATAAGTTATATCGTCGTTCCATTTCAGATCATATACATTGTCTACACCCTGAAGGTACATGGAGATACGTTCAAGGCCGTAAGTAAGCTCAACCGATATGGGCGATAATTCAATACTGCCCGCCAGTTGAAAATATGTAAATTGCGTGATCTCCATACCATCCAGCCAGACTTCCCATCCAAGACCGGATGCGCCAAGGGTTGGCGATTCCCAGTCGTCTTCGACAAACCTTATATCATGCTCAAGAGAATCAATGCCGAGAGCTTTTAAGCTCTGGAGGTACTTTTTCTGCACATCCACCGGAGACGGCTTGAGTATGACCTGAAACTGATAATAATGCTGCAATCGATTTGGATTTTCACCATAACGGCCATCTGTAGGACGCCTGGAAGGCTGAACATATGCCGCATTCCATGGTTCGGGCCCTAAAACCTTAAGAAGTGTGGCCGGGTGAAATGTTCCGGCGCCGACCTCAATATCATAAGGTTGAACCAGCACACATCCTTTTTTCGACCAGAATTTCTGTAACGATAGTATTACTTCCTGAAAATTCATCTCTCTTTCCTCTGTATTCGGCAATTTCTCAAAAAGCTGGATTTATAGGGTTAGTAGGCTATCTTTTTGATGTTGTCAATGTCAAACCTCAATTGAGCGAAAGTCGAGGATGCGTAAGATCCAAGGCGTCCAAGGGTGAAGCCGTAGTAAGCTACTGCGAACCCTTGGCAACGCAGGAGATGGGGTGTCATCGGCTTTC
>JAFDJC010000379.1 GCA_019307665.1 Deltaproteobacteria bacterium
TACAGGCGCTCTTTGTTGAAAAAAGAAAAAGACAAAGCAGATCTTGAAAAAAAGATTCAGGAATTGACCGGAAAGAAATTTTGATGGTTTCGAAAAAAAGAATGCAAAGTGAAAGACAAATCGGGCAACTTGCAACAATTCTTTTGATCGGAGCCTTTTTTTTATCTGCCTGCAGCAGCTTTACAGATAGGGTTTCAAAAAGACCAGAGGATATTAAAGCTTTATCTGAAGCCCGGGAGCTTATTTCGATTCTGGAAAATCAGAATCGTGAACTCAAAGCCTTCAAAGGTGTGGGCAGGATAACGTTCTGGAAAAACAATAAAAAGGATCTGGCCTCCAACATAGCCTGGGTGGCGTCAGCCCCTGACAGACTTCGTGTCGTGCTTCGCAGCATTTCAGGCCAGCCTATAGTTAGCTTTGCAAATGACGGTCAATTGTTCTATCTTTTTTCCCATGCCCAGGGTCAATTTTATAAAAAACCCGCAACAAATTCCACTCTGAAAAAATTATTGTCAGTACCAATCAAATCCGATGATATTGTAGATATTTTAGCCGGCCGTGTTCCGGTAAACAAACATAATTCAGCCGTTTTAATAAAAAGTGCACCTTCCCGCCGCACTCCGGCTAATGCTTCTCAACAGCAGGTGAATCGGTTCAACCCGGGCGAGACGTGCGTGCCTGAAGATGGGTATATCCTTGTTCTAAAAAAAGGATGGGGAAAGATTCATGAGAAGATATACCTTGATGCTAACAAAAAAGATGTTCGTATGGTCGAGATGTTTGGTTTAACCGGAGCTCTTGCGTATCGAGCGGAATTTAGCGGAATGCAGAAAATAAAGGGATACAAGGTCCCCTTTCGTCTTGTATTATCAAATGATGATGGATCGGGTTTTCAGCTTGATGTCGACAGATTCTGGGCTGATGTTTCTGTTTCTTCGTCTATGTTTGTGCTAACACCACCGGAATAAAGGAACCATAAATAGGTTCTAAAAAGTGCAATTTCACCGCTGAGCTGATGGACAGAGCAAATGACATATGCTTTGCAGCGGAGGTGACGCTGGGGAAGCTGGCAAAATGGCTGCGGATTCTGGGATTTGATACTCTTTATGAGCCGGATGTTACGGGCATCGGTTTTGTTGATGACAGAGTTAAAAGCCGAATACTGCTTACCCGCACAGAGAGGATTCGGGATGGGAACACAACTCAAAAGCTTCTCTTTATTAAATCAAACAATCCATTTGATCAGCTCCGGGAAGTGATTAGCGCACTCGGCATTGTCCCAAAAGAAACACAGCCGTTTTCACGATGCATCCGATGCAATACCCGCATCAAGCGAGTGGACAAAGAATCTGTACGGGGGATGGTGCCCGACTATATATGGGAAACCCATGCTACCTTTCATACGTGCAGCATATGTCGACGAATATACTGGTCGGGGAGTCATACCAAGCGGAACCATGACATAATACAAAGACTATTTGATTCATAATTGAAGGTCTCGTAAAAAGTCCAACTTCTGCGTTGTGCTGCATTTCGTAATCATTCAACGTACGATAAGTACTCCTCATGATTACAAAATTTGCACGCCTTGAATTGATCTTTTTACGAAACCGTCTAAATCGGACTTTTTACGAGTTCATCATAATTGCCAAACATAATGTTGACACATGAATAATTCCAAAAAAGTCATCGCTCTTGAGGCGCGCCTTAAAGGGTGCAAGAATGTTATGACTCTGGGAGTAAGGACGAATTTTTCCGATTACAGTATACATGAAGCGGATCTGATCCGAAGTGCCGATAAAATATACTATCCGACCACCTTCTATGCCGAACTTTTTGATGCCATGGGTAAAAAAACCTTTCCCAGCTATCACACCTACAAATGTGTTCAGGATAAAATCAAGCAGACAGCCCTGTTTGATCTACTCGAAATACCGCACCCAAGAACAAGGGTGTTCTATGGAAAACGCCAGAAAAACGCCATCCGCGACCATTTTGAATTTCCTTTTATCGCCAAAATTCCGAGGGGGTCGGCCATGGGTAGAGGGGTTTACCTTGTCCAAAATCAAGACGATCTTTTTACATACTGCGACTTGTCGAACCCTGCCTATATTCAAGAGTACCTGCCGACTGGCCGAGATATGCGAGTTGTTATTATCGGGAATACAGTCGCCCATGCGTACTGGCGCATTGCGCCGCCGGGTGAATTCAGAAGCAATGTTGCTGTGGGCGCAACCGTCAGTCTGGATCCTGTTCCCCAAAACGTTCTTGATCTTGCACTTAATACCGCCAGGGCGTGCCATTGGGACGATGTGGGTATCGATATCGTTGAATATGACGGCAAACATTATGTTCTTGAAGCTAATATGAAATACGGCAAGGAAGGATTCAGAGTTGCAGGGATAGATTACATTAAACTTATGGAGAGCATGATCGAAAATGGTCAAATTTAAAGATGAAAGACTTGACATGATCAGATTGGCCCTGAAACAAAGGGAAACGAAGATTTTGTC
>JAFDJC010000160.1 GCA_019307665.1 Deltaproteobacteria bacterium
TTATTACTTCGAGCTTGGTTCAGCCAGTGTCTCCATTACTTTTTCCAGATTGAAGCTGGCAGCCTTCTGGCGTGGTGGGAATTCCTTGAAAGTCATCAGGAACTCTCCGACGTAGTCACTAGCTGGAAGCAGTAGATACACTCGATCCAGCATCCAGTCATAGTAGGTGTTGGAGGTGATCTGGGAACGCTCATAAGGATCGCGGCGCAGGTTGAAAATCAGAGGCACCCGCAGCAAAGTGAAGGGGTTGGCCCACAGTTCCAAGGTTCCTGTAGCTCGTTGTTCCATGAAAACCGCTTTCCAGTCATCAAAGCGCAGGGCGGTGAGGTCACCATCGTCAGAAAAGTAGAATATCTCATGACGGGGGCCTTTTTCTTCCTTACCGGTGAGGTAGGGCAGGAAGTTATAGCCGTCCAGATGGACTTTATAAGTCCGGTTGATAGCAGAGACACCGCCTTTTTTGAGTTTGGCCTTGATATCGGGCTCACCGGCTGCGGCCAGGAAGGTAGGCAGCCAGTCCATATGGTGCATGATTTCGTTGGACCAGGTACCGGCCTTGATTTTGCCGGGCCAACGTACCATGGCGGGTACACGCCAGCCGCCTTCCCAGTTGGTATTTTTTTCACCGCGGAAGGGGGTCATGGCGGCATCGGGCCAGGTGTTCATGTGTGGACCGTTATCAGTAGAGTAGAAGACGATGGTATTATCGGCAATGTCGAGCTCATCCAACACTTTCAGGAATTTTCCTATATGCATATCATGCTCCACCATGCCGTCGGAATATTCATCCTGACCGGAGATGCCGCGCAGTTCTTTCTTTACATGGGTGCGGAAATGCATCCGGGTACCACTCCACCAGCAGAAGAAGGGTTTTCCTGCCTTGGTTTGGCGCTGAATAAAGTCAATGGCCGCATCGGCGGTTTCATCATCCACGGTCTCCATGCGCTTTTTGGTCAGGTGTCCGGTGTCCTCGATCTTGCCATCAGCGCTAGATTTGATAACGCCACGGGGCCCAAATTTTTTACGGAATTCGGGATTCTTCGGGTAATCCTCGTTTTCCGGCTCTTCTTCTGCGTTGAGATGATAGAGGTTGCCGAAAAATTCATCAAAGCCATGATTGGTGGGGAGCATTTCATCCTGGTCACCCAGGTGGTTCTTGCCAAACTGGCCGGTGGCATAGCCTTGTGCCTTGAGCAGACCTGCAATGGTGGGATCTTCCACCTGCATGCCCTCTTTGGCACCGGGCAGCCCGACCTTGGAAAGTCCGGTACGGAAGACAGACTGGCCCATGATAAAGGAGGACCGGCCGGCAGTACAGGATTGTTCTCCATAATAATCGGTAAAGGTCATGCCCTCTTTGGCGACGCGGTCGATGTTGGGGGTCTGGTATCCCATCATGCCGTGGGTATAGTAACTGATGTTGGACTGGCCGATATCATCACCCCAGATGACCAGGATGTTGGGTTTTTCGGTTTTAGCAAAAGCCGCAGGGTTGAAGATCAAAAAGACCATCATCGCTGCCATCAACATGATTAGGATTGATTTTCTGTGTTTCATAGCTTTCCTCTCCTTTTCAATTTAATGATTCAGTTTTTAAAAATTGAGTGTTATTAGTAATCAGTTTATTTGAAGCTCCGCAATAGTTATGCCAGCATAGTATCGTTTTAATAACTATCAGTATTAATACATGAAAATGAAATATTATTACATAGGTCTATCACAACATTTGGAACAGTTGAGACAATTATGTATCATGAAGGTGAGCTGCCTAAGTCTTATTTTATTTAACACTTTCCACCGGATTTTATTTGTTCCATTCCGGCTATATTAGATGCCAAGATAGGCTTTTTTAACCTCTTCGTTTGAGAGGAGTTTATCCGCAGAGTCAGACAGTGTGATCCTTCCGTTTTCCATCACATATCCCCTGTGGGCTATTTTGAGCGCTTGATTGGCATTTTGCTCAACAAGAAAGATGGTCGTCCTGTTTTCCGTGTTTATTTTTTTAATAATATCAAAAATTTGGCCCAGGATAAGCGGCGCAAGTCCAAGTGACGGCTCATCCATTAAAAGGAGTTTCGGTCTTGCCATCAGCGCCCGGGAAATGGCAAGCATCTGCTGCTCTCCGCCGCTCAGGGTGCCGCCTGCCTGGTGCCGCCTTTCAGCAAGTATCGGAAACAATTCATATATATATTCCATGTCTTTTTTGATTTCCTGCTTGTCCTTCCGGAGAAATGCGCCCATATCAAGATTTTCCGATACGCTGAGATAAGGAAAGATATGTCTGCCTTCAGGTACCTGTGATATTCCCAGCGCAACGATTTCATTGGCGTTATGGTTCAGGATTGAAGAACCCATGAACAGTATATCCCCGGACCTCGGGGGTATAATACCGCATATGGTCATGAGTGTAGTTGATTTTCCTGCACCGTTTGCGCCTATGAGGGTGATGATTTCTCCTTCTGCTACTTCCAGACTTATACCTTTCAACGCCTGAATATTGCCGTAAAATGTCTGGACGCTCTTCAGTTTAAGCATCGAATTCTTCTCCAAGGTATGCTTTGATGACCGAAGGGTTTGATCTTATTTCATCAGGGGTGCCCTGGGCGATCTTCTTTCCATAATCCATAACAAATATCCGGTCCGATAAACTCATGACAAGTTTCATGTCATGCTCTATTAAAAGAACGGAGATTTTTTCCGTATCCCTGATTTTTACTATAAGATCATCAAGTCTTTTTGTTTCCATGGGATTCATGCCTGCGGCAGGTTCGTCAAGAAGGAGGAGGAAAGGTTCTGTGGCCATTGCACGTGCAATTTCTAGTCTTCGTTGTGCGCCGTATGGAAGGTTCATTGCAAGCTCATTAACAAATTCCGTAAGTTCTATTTTTTTTAGAATTGCATAGCTGTCTTTGATAACATCTTCTTCTTCCTGCCTTGTGGACTTGGGCCTGAATATCGCGCCGGTAATGCCTGAAGACATTCTTGAATGACGACCGATCATGACATTTTCAAGGACGGTCATGTTTTGAAACAGGCGGATGTTCTGGAAGGTTCTGGCCATTCCTTTCCTGGTCACCTGGTTTGGTTTCATGCCGTTAATACGTATGTTTTTTTCATTGGGAGGTGAAATAATGATATCGCCTTCAGTTGGATTGTATATGCCTGTTATGCAGTTGAAAAAAGTTGTTTTTCCTGCGCCGTTGGGGCCTATAAGTGCGGCTATTTCTCCTTCCCTGATGTCCAGATCGAGCCTGTCAAGGGCCTTTAATCCTCCAAAATATTTGCTCAGATTTTTTACTTCAAGTATCGGCTTCATTTCAGTTCTTCTTTAAACTTGTATTTCTTTCTTATATCCGGAATGATGCCGCCGGGACGAAATATCATCATGGTGACAAGCATGATACCAAAGATCAGCATTCTGTATTCTGAAAAAGCCCTCAAGTATTCAGGCAGCAGAATCAGGACCATGGCGCCGATTATGACACCAATGATAGAGCCCATTCCGCCAAGAACGACGATACAGAGGACCATGACAGATTCCCAGATAGTGAAGCTTGCCGGATTGATAAAGGTTGTTTTTGCCGCAAAAACAACACCGCCCATTCCAGCCCAGGTTGCACCCAGCGCAAAGGCGGTCAGTTTTGTTTTTGCCTTGTCGATTCCCATTGCCTGGCAGGCAATTTCATCTTCACGAAGTGCTATCCATGCCCTGCCGATTCTTGAATTCTGGAGGCGGTTCACCACAAATATTGTAAAAATTACCAGGCCGATCAAAATATAATAGAGATAATTGATATTTGCCTGTAAAGACATCTCAACTCCGAATAGAGACGGCCGCGGGATATTTGCGATACCACTCGGCCCAAAGGAAAAGGCATTCCAGTTTTCAAGGACAAGCCGAATTATTTCACCGAATCCCAATGTAACGATTGCCAGATAGTCTCCTCTCAGGCGGAGAACCGGATAACCAAGTAAAATTCCGAAAATTGCCCCAAGGATTCCTCCGATGGGAAGTGCAATCCAGAAGGTGATGCCGAAATGGTAATTGAGAAGTGCATAGGAATATGCCCCGACAGCATAAAATGCCACATATCCAAGGTCGAGAAGGCCTGCGAGGCCTACCACAATATTCAGCCCGAGCCCGAGCATAACATATATGAGGGCTGTTGACATGATGGTTGTTTGATACATGGAAAAGAGAAAAGGAAAGGCACAGATAAACAGAGTGAGTATAACCAAGGCGGGAGCATAGAAGCGCCTGTCCTTCAGAAGCCTCTGGCTTACCAATAGTTTTTCACTTTTTCCCCGGTTACCCTTAACTTTCTTTCCAGCCTCTTTTCTTTTAGTAAGAAAATTCCCCAGAAAGGAGATAATGAAGGCCGTTATGCCCACAAGCGCCATATTAATCCATCGCCATTCAACGATATTTTCCACGGTATTGACCCGGATCACAAGGATGGGAAAGGTCAGGAACATAAACCAGGCGCTTGCGATCAGGGACTTTTTAAATGCTTCAAATGAAAACATAATCTTTCGGATCTCGTAACGCATTTATACTTTTTTCGTCTCCGAGCGTCCCAGAATTCCCGACGGTCTGAATATCAGAATGACAACCAGGAACAGAAACGCGAAGACATCCTCATAATCGCTTGAAATATAGCCGGTAAAGAAGCTTTCGGTCCAGCCGAGCACTAGGCTGCCGAGTACTGCTCCGGGGATACTGCCGATACCGCCGAGTACCGCAGCAACAAATGCCTTTATTCCGGCAATAAAACCCATATAAAAATTGATCTGGCCGATGTGCGACGCAATAAGAATTCCTCCTATTGCAGCGGTGGCTGACCCCACAATAAATGTTGCTGAAATGATTCGATTAACGTCGATACCCACCAGCGCCGCCATGACTTTGTCCTGGGCAGTTGCCCTCATTGCTTTTCCTAATTTTGTGAACTTGATCAGAAATGTAAGAAAAATCATAACCATGGCCGTTGTGATGAGGATGACAAGCTCCTGTGAACTCAGGATATGGGCATATGGCTCCCAGAATTCAAAGTCCGGGATCAGGCTGGGAAAAGGCAGAAAATCCGATGTCTGGGCCAGAAGAACATAGTTCTGAAGGAAAAGTGACATGCCGATTGCGCTGATCAGGGCAGAAAGTCGGGGCGCGGTTCTAAGCGGCTTGTACGCAATTTTTTCGATTGTAAAGCCATAAGCACACGAATATACGATAGCTGCAACTGATGCGAGAATGATAATGACGAGCTGGTTAAATCCCATCATGCCTAAAATGCTTGCCACGATCAGGGCCGTGAAAGCCCCGATCATATAAATTTCACCATGGGCGAAATTGATCAGCTCGATAATTCCATAAACCATTGTGTAGCCAAGGGCTATAAGCGCATATATGCTTCCCCTGGTCAGTCCGCCCAGAAAAAGATCGAGAAGATAATCCCAGTCCATGAAAGTGTTGATTCCTTGTAGTGTTGTGCTGAATATTACAGGGGAGAGGCGAAAACGCCTGTCCCCTGTAATGTTTAGGAATAAATTATTTTAATTCCTTGAAAGCGCCTTTTTCAACCTTATAAACCGAGAAGCCGATACCTGTGGCATCACCGTTTTCATCAAATTTGATTTTTCCAAGAGGTGTATCAACATATTCTGTTTTAAGGGCCTTTGAAACCGCTTCGTAATCAGTTGAGCCTGCTTTTTCAATGGCATTTAAAAGAGCGAGTGTTGCTGCATAGGCTGCATCGAAAAATGCACCTGGATCAGATCCGTATGCTTCCTGGTGAGCTTTTTTGGCGGCAATTGCAAGAGGGTTACTTGACACATCCCTGGGGCCGGTTGCATATACACCTTCCGCATATTTGCCGGCAACCTTGATAAATGTATTATCTTTTACGCCGTCAGCACCCATGAAAGTCGTTTTCATTCTTTCTTTACGCATCAGAGTTACGATTTTTGATGCTTCAGGATGATATCCTCCCCATATAACGAGATCCACTTTTTCTCTTTTAACTTTATTTACTATTGCAGAATAATCAACAGCGCCCGGTGTTACACCTTCAAAAAGTTTAACAGCTACGCCTGCTTTTTCAAAGTAGTTCTTTGCGAGTTCAGCCTGTCCCTTTCCGTAATCGCCTTTGTCATGAAGAACCGCGACAGTTTTTACTTTCAAAGTCTCTGTTGCGAATTTTACCTGGAGCTGGGACTGGGCATCATCATACGCGATTGTTCTATAAAAGTTCGGATAATCACCGCTTAATGTCAGGTCTGTATTTGTGGCTGACGGAGACATGCATATTATTTTCGAATCTTTATAGATGCCGAGGGCGGCTTTTGTAGCACCGCTGCAGATATGTCCCATCACTACATCAACCCCTTCTGATACAAGTTTTGTGGCTGTGCTTGTTGCCACTTCAGGTTTGCAGACATCATCTTCGGTCAGGAGTTCAACCTTTTTGCCGAGGATTCCGCCTTTTGCATTGATGTCTTTTACTACAAGCTCCGCTGCTTTTATTGACGGTATGCCGTATGATGCGAGGTCTCCACTGTGGGCTCCTGCAACACCAAGCTTAATAGTGTCGGCGGCAAAACCGCTGCCTGAAATTAAAAGGCATATAAACATACTAAGTACAACTGAAATAAAAACTTTTCCGAGTGAATTTTTCATCATGCATGCTCCTCTATTAAATTATTGGTTATCAACAGTGACAGACTTGTAAAAAGTCGAAATTGTGATGGCAAAGAAATAAGCACAACACAGGATTGGATTTTTACAAAGCCATTAACAGTAACAATCTCACTTTTCAGATAATTTTATATATAAGATAGGAATAAACAGTCAAGAAAAAGATTTTATGGGTTAAGGATCATTTTACCTATGAATAAAAAAAACAAGAAAAAAGAAAAACCTTGTTTATGGCAAAAAGTTTCGATTATGATAGATAAAGCAAATGTGAAGTTGTTTTTTTCGTGAGCCCTAAGTTAAAAAGCCACGCTGAAGGAGCTTGTCTCTATTTAAAGAATGATGAATCCGTAAAAAGTCCCAATCTCGTCACTCCGGCGAAGGCCGGAGTCCAGAAACTATTGAAATGACTGGATTCCGGCCTTCGCCGGAATGACAACAAATGGATTTTTTGACTTTTTACGAGATTGTCAAAGAATCTATAGTAAAAGAATGGATATTTTCATCGTTAAACTGGGTGCCCTGGGCGATGTCATCAACACATTTCCCCTTGTCAGGCTTTTAAAAACCCATTTCAAAGCAAACATTACCTGGCTTGTCGCACCCTTAAGCTATCCACTGGTATCAAAGCATACTCACGTTGACAATGTCATTGT
>JAFDJC010000161.1 GCA_019307665.1 Deltaproteobacteria bacterium
TATGCTATATCCTTCGCCAATCAAAGAGATGCTTCCTTGTATGATATAATCGACCTCTGCCTGTTCACCTAATTGCCGAACCTGTTTGGTGCTTTCAAATCCTTCAGGGGGTATTGAATCCATCAATGCTTGAGAATTGGCCATTGATGCCCCTTGGTTTTTCAGTAAATTCGAAATAATCTCCACAACATCTTTTCCCAAATCAACGGAACCTCTTTCAGTAAAAATTTTAAATGGAAGAACAGCCACAGACGGTTTGTTTTTCTCTGGTTTTAAATCTGGTCCTGAAGCTGAAACTGAAACTGAAGAAACAATAACAATTACAATCGCAATGAAATATCGAAACATATAATAAACCGGATCCTTTTTATTTTTCTTTGTTTTTCAGGAAGCTGTCTGCAGCTTGCCGTCAACTATCGTTACATTACTAGACATAAGTGATGCAAGTTCGGTATTATGTGTTACTACAACTAATGTCATTGAAAGCTCCTGGTTCAACTCCATAAGCAGTTCATGAATCCGACTGCTGTTTCTTTTGTCCAGGTTGCCGGTCGGCTCATCTGCCAGAAGTAAAACAGGTTTTAAAACAAGGGCTCTGGCAAGCGCCACCCGTTGCTGTTCTCCACCTGAAAGCCTGTTAACCTTGTGCCCAATTCTTTCCTTCAGGCCGACACGAATAAGTACACCCTCTGCAACATATCTGCTCTCTTGCTTGTCAAATCCTTTGATCAAAGCAGGCATCATCGTGTTTTCAAGTGCACTGAATTCGGGCAGCAAGTGATGAAACTGGAAAACAAAACCAACGGATTCGTTTCTATGTCTCGCCAGACTGATATCGTTCATTTGAAAAACATCTTTGCCGTTAAAATTCAGCTTTCCGCTATCAGGCCTGTCCAGTGTGCCCAAAATATGAAGTAATGTGGACTTGCCGATACCTGAAGCACCTACAACCGCAATCGTTTCACCAATGTTGATATTGAAATCGATTCCCTTTAAAACGTCAATACGGCTTCCATTACTGTAAAAACTTTTAAATATCTGATGCCCTGAGATTAAAGGTGCTTTTCCCCTGAACCTGTCTTCATTTGTGTCCATATTCTTTTTTTCATACAAATTTATATCAACCATACCGAATAGCCTCAACAGGATCAATCCCCGATGCCTTGTGCGCCGGGTATAATGTTGCAAGAAAGCATATGACGATGGCAGCCAGGCCGATCATAAACACATCCAGCGCTTCAAGCCTGACAGGAAGCGTTGTAATATAATATACGTCACCCGGCAGTTCAATAAACTTGTAGCGTCTTAACAGGATGCATAAGCCGAGCCCAAGCAACACACCAAGCGATGTTCCTACTGTGCCTATTGCCATACCGCTGAATATAAATATCTTTCGAATACTTGTGTTTGGTGCCCCCATTGCTTTCAGTATTCCTATATCGCGGGTTTTTTTCATTACCATCATAATAAGCGAGCTTGCGATATTAAAAGCAGCAACAAGAATAATGAGCGTCAAAATGATAAACATCACCGTTTTTTCAAGCTTAAGGGCAGAAAACAGGTTCCGGTTCATTTTCGTCCAGTCTTTAGCCTGATACGGAAAACCGAGACTTTCAACCAGTTTTTCAGCTGTTTTTTCAGCCTTGTAAATATCTTTAACCTTTATCTCGATGCCGGAAACAGTATCATTTATGCGAAGTATCTTCTGAGCCTCCTGTAAACCAATATAAGCATAGGCTCCGTCATATTCATACATTCCTGACTCAAAAAGTCCGGTCACCCTGAAACGTTTCATGGATGGAATATGGCCGACAGGCGTCAGCATCCCCCTCGGTGATACAATATAAACGGTATCGCCTTTAATAACCCGGAGGCTCCCGGCAAGTTCTTTTCCCAGCACAATGCCCGGTATAGCCAATTCTTCGGCGCTGATTTTTGCCGCCTGAAACTTATCCCGCAGCGAACTGTCTCTGAAGTGTTTGACAACACTCCCGACTGATGCTGGATCTACTCCTCTCAGTACAGCACCTGAGACATTGGTTTGTGATTTGAGCATAACCTGTGAAGAGATAAAAGGAGAGGATGCCACGACCTGTTCATTATCCTTTATAAGCCTTAAAACCCTCCTGTAATCAAAAAAGTTTCCTTCCTGCCTTGTCAACACAATATGAGATTCTATCCCCAGAATCCGGGTTTTAAGGTCAGATTCAAATCCCGCCATTACAGCGATGACAACTATCAGCGCCATAACGCCTACTGCAACGCCGGCAATTGAAAGAAAGGTTATGAGAGAAATAAAGGCATGTTTCTGTCTGGTCCTTAAATAACGGCCACCTATGAAGTATTCAAACGGCATGTTTTTATTTCAGCAGAGCACCGGACTCAAGCCGCATTATCCCCGGCCTGCGGTTTCATATGCGGGAACAGAATCACTTCCCTGATAGAGGGTGAATCGGTTAAAAGCATTGCAAGCCGATCGATTCCAATTCCCTCACCTGCAGTCGGAGGCATTCCATATTCGAGCGCTTCGATATAATCATGATCCATCAAATGCGCCTCCTTGTCCCCTGCATCCCTGTCAGCAACTTGTTGAACAAACCGCTCCTTCTGATCAATCGGGTCATTCAGTTCTGAAAACCCGTTTGCGATTTCACGTCCTCCGATAAAAAGCTCAAAACGTTCAGTGAGTTCAGGCGTATTATCGCTCCTCCTCGACAGCGGGGATACCTCCACAGGATATCCTGTAATAAATGTCGGCTGAATTAATTTCGGCTCCACAAGTACATCGAACAGCTTGGTGATCACTTTGCCTGTACGATCGGTTTTTGTTATTTTAATGCTTTTTGACGCCGCCAACTTCAGAAGGCCCTCCCTGTCATTCAACAGATGCTGATCAACACCACCGATTTCATGTAAAGCCGTCAGCAGGGGAATGCGCTGCCATTTCCCTCTGAATTCAATATGTTCCCCCTGATATTCTATTGATGTAGAGTCGATTACCGCCTTGGACACATACTGGAACATGGATTCCGTTAAATCCATCAGATCTTCATAGGTCGCATATGCCTGGTAAAACTCAAGCATTGTGAATTCAGGGTTGTGACGGGTAGATACGCCCTCGTTTCTGAAGTTCCTGTTGATTTCAAATACACGTTCAAACCCGCCGACAACAAGCCTTTTTAAATAAAGCTCAGGAGCTATTCGCAGGAAAAGATCCATATCCAGTGCATTGTGATGAGTCTTAAATGGTTCGGCTTCAGCGCCACCCGGGACAGGCTGCATCATCGGCGTTTCTACTTCAAGATAATCGCGTTCCAGTAAAAAGATTCGAATCGCCTGAACAATCCTGCTTCTCTTAATAAAAATATCCCGTGTATCCTGGTTCATTATGAGATCAAGATAGCGCTGTCTGTAACGTTTTTCAGGGTCTTTAAGACCATGAAATTTCTCGGGGAGTGGTCTAACCGACTTGCTTAAAAGTGTGAGTTCGTTAACCAGAAGGGTCCATTCGCCGGTTTTGGTTTTAAAAACAGTTCCTTTTAAGCCAATGAAATCACCGATATCGAACTGTTTGAACTGGGCATACGCCTCATCCCCGACTTTATCTTTCCTGATATAGGCCTGAAGCTGGCCGGTCCTGTCCCTGAAGCGTATAAAAGTGGATTTGCCGAACTTGTTAATCGCCATCATTCTGCCGCCTGTTGAAAAACAGGTCCCGCTCTCAGCAATAGTATCAGGTGACTGATCTATGACGCCCAGTATATCCTTTGCGGTATTTGTCACTTTGAAATCATTAGGGAACAGATTTATACCGCTCTCTTTTAACTCCAGAAGCTTTTTTCTCTTTGTTTCAAGAAAATCGTCTTTTTGTTCCATATGTTATCTGCCTGTATTGTGAAAAAATATTAACCTGAATTAGCTATCGTATTTGCCGGAAGGTGTCAAGATCAAGTTGAGTTGTCAGGGGGCGAGACCTGTTTAAACCTTAAAGTAAACGTTGTCCCTTTGTTCACGTCACTGTCAACATCAAGCCTTGAATCATAGGAGGCAAGAATACGCTGGACAATGGATAGCCCGAGGCCTGTTCCTTCGGACCGGGTTGTAAAAAACGGATTAAAAATCAAAGAAACGTTTTCTTTCGGGATACCACAGCCGCTATCTGTTATCTTAACAATTACATGCGTATCTTTTACAGTATTCATCTCAATAGCGATGGTGCCGTCTCCCTCAATCGCCGCTGAAGCATTTTTTAAAAGGTTCCACAGGATTTGACGCAGATGGCCTTGATCCATTTCAACCCAGACATCCGGCACAAACTTTTTTTCCAAAGAGATGCTTCCCACGCAGGATGTATCTTTTTCAAAAAAATCCACTGTTTCCACTAAGGCTGAGTCCAGGCGAAAAATCTCAGTCTTTCCTATCTGCGGTTTTGCAAAAAAAAGAAAGTCGGTCACAAGAGTGCTGAGTCTGTCCGCTTCCCTAAGAATAATCTGCATCAGTTTATCATTATCAGGATCACAATTTTCATCTTCCCTTAACAATTGAATCGATCCGGCAAGAGATGCCAGGGGATTTTTAATCTCATGAGCCAGCCCTGCAGCCATTTCCCCGGCGGCAGCTGCCTTCTCCACACGTTTCAGATGATCCTCCATTGCCTTCAGCTCTTTTCTTGCCATTTTTTCCTGATCAGCCAGAATCCCGCTTAAAAAAGCAACCGCATAGCATGCAATAACAGTGGGCGGCACTTTGTAAAGCACTTGCCAGCCATCACCGATAAAACTTCCCGCCATTCCAATCGGTTCCAGGATGCCGTAATATTCATTCACGGCAACAAGGATAAACTGAGCACTGCTTAAACTCGCAATGATCACGCTGCCTTTTCGATAAAGAATCATGCTGGCACACATAATTATGACCAGATACAGGGTGGTAAAAATACTTAAGAAACCTCCTGTAATCAGAATAATCAGTGTAATGGTTACGGTATCAAGAAAAAGCTGGGTATAAACAAAAAAAGGTCTTCTGCCGATGAGCTTATTAGCTATAAAATAAACGGCAGAAAGGATGAGCAGGCCGAGAGACAGCCCGAGCAGCAAAAGGAGCGGTTTTATCAGCGTTGCCGGCACACCCCCAAAGTAGTAGCCGATAGTTGATGCCCCCATCATTAAAGCAAAAAGGGCTCTAAAATACATGAGCCCTTTTAATCTTTTCAGGTAATCTTTTTCCTGCGATATTTCTGATTCACTCACATCATAACCCTGTTATCAATCTGTTCTTGTCCAAGATAAGCTTATCCTGATATCGCACCGGCCATCTGAAATACCGGAAGGTACATTGCAATTACGAGGCCGCCTATAAGACCGCCCATAAAAACCATCATTAAAGGTTCTATGGCTGAAGTCAGATTTTCAACCGCAGTATCGACCTCGTCTTCATAAAAATCAGCTATTTTCTCAAGCATTGCGTCTAAGGCTCCGGTGGACTCTCCCACCGCAATCATGGAACACACCATGGAAGGGAACACGCCGCTTTCGGAAAGAGGGTCAGCCATGGTCCGGCCTTCTGAAATGCCGCTCCGTACATTATAAATCGCGTTTTCAATTGTTTTATTTCCAGCTGTTTTGGCAACAATGTCAAGTGCGTCCAGAATCGCCACGCCGCTTGACATCATTGTGCCCATTGTGCGTGTAAATTTGGAAACCGCAACTTTTCGTATCAAAATGCCCACGATCGGCAGCTTAAGGAACAAATCATCCATCAATTCTCTTCCCCTGGGTGTGGCGTAGAACTTTTTATAGGCCACAACAAACAGTATAAAAGCGGCTATAATATAAAGAATTTTACTTTGAACTATTTCACTTGCTGCGACAACTACCTGAGTCGGCAAAGGAAGTTCTTTTCCAAAATCAGCAAACATTTCCTCGAATACAGGAATAACAAAAACCAGGATAACAATGACTACAACGATCGCTATGGCTAGAGTTATAAGGGGATACATCATTGCGCTCTTAACCTGGCTTTTAAGCTTGGCCGCCTTTTCCATATAGGTTGACAGTCTTCTCAAAATCACATCAAGAATACCGCCGGCTTCACCGGCTGCCACCATATTGACAAAAAGGGCATCAAATTCTTTGGGAAACTGCTTCAATGCCTCCGCCATTGTCTGCCCGCCTTCCACAGACTCTTTTAAAGTTTTGATCTCTTTTTTAAACGTTGGATTTTCCTGCTGTGCATAAAGGATATCAAGGCATTGAATGATCGGCAGCCCTGCATCGATCATGGTTGAAAACTGCCTGCAGAAAATAATGACGTCTGCCTGCTTAACTTTCGGCTGGAAAAAAGCAATGTTTTCAAAAAGGTCTTTCGGCTTTGCCTTGATCTTGGTTGGCGTTATTCTCATCTTCTGGAGTTGAGCCCGAACCGCATTTTCATTCGGCACATCCAGTTCACCTTTTTGCACATCACCTCTTTTGTTTTTTCCCTGCCATAAATAAACCGGCATACCCCCTCCTTTTTCCTGACAACAGGTATTTTAAGAATTCAGTGCTGCTACCTCAGAATTTTTCGTGTTTTTAGTTTATAAAAAACACCTCTTTGCATTCCTTCCGTCTCGACCTCACCGTTTTCAACAAGCAGTTCAAGCTGTTTTTTAACATCTTCAATGTTTACTCCGGTTATTTGTGAAATATCTTCCAGGGTACACGGCCTCCGCCGCAGTGTTGAGATAATGTCAGGCCCGTAATCTTTCAAGTGATTTCCATATGCTGCACCATTATCAGAATGCTGTATTATATCAGATTTATATATGGAATCTTTAATTCCGGCAAGTGTTTTTTTATCTGCCGGTAAAACCCAGCGTTCTGTCCCTGGTCTGTCAAGTGAATTCAGAAAGATATTTTCGGCACCTATCTTATCGATAGTATTCCTGATAAGTGCGATTTCATGTCTTGTATCATTTACTCCGGGAACAATAAAAATTTCAATCATAAATTGATTTTTATACTCTTTTTTGAGGGATGAAATGCCGTCAATTACCATTGACAAGTCAAGGTCGGAATGTGGCCTGTTGATTTTCCTGAACGCATTTTCAGAAGCGGCATCGACTGAAGCAATAATAATATCGGCATCCACAACACGCCTCCTGACTCGCGACATGGAAAACAGGGTTGCGTTGGTCAGCAAGGCCGTCTTATAGCCCGGATAATCGGACTTAATGAACCGGATAATCTCTTGAATGCCACTGTGGAGTGTGGGTTCACCGGAGCCGGAAAAAGTAATGTGGTCTATTTTGGGCTTTCGGGATAAAAAGCCTCACAGTTCTTCCATCACCTCTTCAAGT
>JAFDJC010000162.1 GCA_019307665.1 Deltaproteobacteria bacterium
GTCTCGGTCAGACCGGATAATTTTCCTTTAACAGGGACTATGCATTTGCCACAGATGCCTTTGCCGCCGCAGGGGGTTTTAATATCAATGCCCATTTCAAGCAAGGCATCCAGAAGGAGTGTGTGGTCTGTAAAATATTCAGTCCTGCCATCGGGAATCGACTTGACGAAATGCATGGCCGGATTTTTATCAGGCATGCGCTGAAAATTCGTTGAAAATTGTTACTGCCTGAACCGCGGTTTCACCATAGGCATCCGCACCCATTTCCTCTTTAAGCTGTTCAGATGTGCAGGCACCGCCTATTACAACTTTAACATTGTCTTTTAAACCAGCTTCTTTGACGGAATCGACAACATCCTTGATGCTGCCGACCATGGTAGTAAGCAAGGCGGAGAGGCCCACAAACCTTGCACCGGTTTCTCGTATTGTAGCCATGATTTTTTCCGCAGGAACATTAACACCTAAGTCGACCACTTCAAAGCCATTAACACCCAACAGCATTCCGACAATATTTTTTCCGATTTCGTGTATATCACCTTCGACGGTTGCCAGAATCACCTTTCCTTTTTTCCCGGCCTGGCCTGGATCGAGCTGTGTCTCAATAAGCGGCATGGCTTCTTTGACCACTTCACCGGCCATGACAAGGTCAGCCAGGAAATAGGTCCCGTCTTCAAATTGCCGGCCGACAAGTTCCAGCCCCTTGCTGATGCCCTGTTCGATGATTTCAATCGGTGTTATGTTTTCGTCAAGACATTTTTGTACAAGACCCTTGATATCATCTATCAAAAGTTCGTTTATTGCCTGCTGAACTGATACAAGTAATTCTTTCATAAGTGATACCTTTTTGTTAATTAATTGATATCGGGTATTTCCCGTATTCATAAACCGCCTGAAGCATGACGCGCAATGTATGGGCCGGTATGGAACTCAAACTGTGAACCGGAGAAATGATAAATCGCCCACCCGGCCCCAGTGACTTAATCAGCTGCTTCACCTCTTCGACAATCTCTTCGTCTTTCGACCGGTCAGTAAGCAGGTAGTCGACCCCCACGCCTCCGATAATGGTCGCCTGTTCTCCATGGATTTCCTTTTCCTTATAGATATCCACATTGGATGTATTTTCGTAGGCATGCATGCCGTCAACGCCCCATTTAATAATGGTATCAAATAGCAGCGTGTTGTCGCCGCATGAGTGAAGAACGTATTTTACGCCGCGATCATGAACCGCCTTGATAATGCGCTGATATGACGGTCCAAAGAGGTCGTCGATAAGTTTGGGGTTCATTAAAGGACCGCTTTTAAAAGCCATGTCATCGGTCTGGATAATGACCGGTATACCGGCATCGATCAGGGCCATGTTTGTCTTAAAGCAAAGTTCTTCAGAGATTTCAATATAGCGTTTTACCAGGTCTTTTTCTCTCATGATCCATATGGGCATCTTTTCAAAACCTAAAGCCCAAAGTAGAGATTCATGGATACCGTAGGCAGATGCCTGGCCGAAGAGGCAGGACCGGTCTCCATATTTGGCGACAATTTTTTTGAAGAACTTGTAAGAAGTGTGTGCCAGATCATCTGCATCCGGCCAGTACGGCCAGGATTCAAAGTCCTCCCTGGTTTTAATCCCCGGGCCGCTGTACATATATGTCATATTTCCGTAGCCGTCCGGCTCAATTTTATATAGCGACCCTGAAAAACGGACCATGGTCTGATGGTCAATTACGGTGAATGTTTCGTCAAGGATGGCCCATAGTGAATCAAAGCCCAGTTCGACTTGAGCCTTGATGCGTTTTTCAAACGCCCGGTTCAATTCAGCCTGGAATAGCGTTTTCGACAGTTTTTTGCCCCACCGGTCAAGAACAAATCGGGCCAAAGGATTGGTCATCATTTTTTCCTGGGATAATGGCGGACTGCCGAGTACTTCATTAAACGTTCTGTCCTCAACCATTGCACAGAAAGTCGGAACCCGGTCAACAGGTTTTCCTTCAAATGTTTTGATGATACGTTCGGTAGGATTCATTAACTTCTCCTTAATGCCATTAACTCGGGTCACTTTTTGAGAAAACAAATATGATCAGCATAAGTAATAAACAGATTAGAATAGTGTATTTTGATAATTTGTAAAGCGTTCGCCATAAAGGGTTAGCTCTTTTTAGTATTTCATAATCCTCGATATATATGGTTTCGCAGGCCCCGTTTCCGGTATCCGTTCTTGTTGTACTTGTTCCCCGTGTGAATGCGTTATTGCTGTGAGAGTATTGGGCCAGATATCCTTTTAGATAAATCTGGTCACCGATTTCAGTATCCGTTAATTTGCTGTTGATTCCTTTGCTTTCGCTTAAAATATGGTTGTTGGACAGGCAGGTTTTACAAAACCGTGATTTCACTCCTGCATTGGGCCATCGGTAATTGCAGGTCCAGGAATTGCTGCTGAATTCCATATCTTTGTAGACTTCTGTTTCAATATTTTCGCCCCACACCACACAGAGATCTTTAATATTGATAAAATCTTTCCACAGGTCATGATGGTAAACATCCCACCATGTGCCGCAGTAGTGTTGGGAAACAACCATTCCAAAAAGTTCATAAGTGTAAAGCGGTTGAATAGTGTAAACCATATCTTCCACCTCAACATCAAAATCATCCATGTGGACTTTGGTTTGAAGGGGAGGTGTATAAATGTCATCCAGGATATCCGCTTTATTAGGAAATCCGTCTTTCTTAAAGTAGGCTGCAATAAAAATTATAAAGCTTATCAACAGAAGAATCTTTAAAAGTTTTGTTGTCATCTCAGAATCCTTTTTCAATTAGCCTATCCAGGATAACTTAAAGAATACATGACTTTTATTTTGTTTTCAATAACAGATTCAGAATAGAATTTGTCGTTTGATACATTTTGTTACAAAATGTTACACCACAGAAAAGCATTCCAAAAGAAAATGATTTATATCTCTATCGAAAGCCAGTCAGATAATAAAATGATGAACATATTTTACAAAAAAGGAGGAGTTATGCTAAACAAAAGATTATTTGTTGTATTTTTTTGCGTATTTCTGTCTATTGCACTCATTACCGTTGGTTGCAGGCGGCATGCATCGACAGGAGATAAAGTCGGGCGGATGATTCATTATCTTACGGATGATCTGAGTTTGACCGCTGAACAGGAAGACATCCTGCAAAATTTTAAGTCCGATCTTCTTGAACGGTTGAAAAAGGTAAAGGCAACACACAGAGCATTGAGAAACGAGGTGCTTGAACAGATTAAAAGTGATGTTATGGACCAGGATAAACTAAAGACAGAAGTGTCATTTGTCAGGTCGGAAATGGATGAAATGATTCCATTCGTAATTTCCAACATGGCTGAATTCCATCAGACCTTGACAACAGAGCAGAAGGGCCTGCTGGTTGAAAAGATTGAGGGCTTGAGAAAGCTGCATGGCTGTGATTAACGGATGAAGAGATGAAACCCACAATCCTTATTATTGATGATGACAAAAAGCTGAACCTTTTACTTGAGGACTATCTGGCTGATTTCGGTTTTGATGTGGTGTCCGCAGTTCATCCAAAGGATGGTTTAAAGAAGCTGAGGAAGATATCGCCGGATATGGTTATTCTGGATATCATGCTTCCGGACAAAAACGGTTTTGAGGTATGTAAAATAATTCGAGCCGAGAGTAGAGTTCCTATTATTATGCTTACCGCTAGAGGCGAACTTATGGACAGGGTTGTGGGATTGGAACTCGGGGCAGATGACTATATGCCCAAGCCGTTTGAACCCCGTGAACTAGTGGCACGAATTCAGAGCGTACTCCGAAGAAGCGGCAAGTCAGATGCCTTAGATGTTCAAAAATTTGGGCGCCTGACAATAGATTTCAACAGGCAATCGGTGATGCTGGGTGGTGTGGCTGTCCCGCTCACCACCAATGAGTTTGCGGCACTTTCACTTTTAAGCAAGTCTCCGGGCAGGGTAATGGATCGCGATACAATTTTGCAGGAGTTGCGCGGTTTTGACTGTGATGCATTCAATCGTTCGGTAGACATCACCATGAGCAGATTACGTCAAAAACTGGGGGACGACCCAAAATCCCCTGCCTTCATTAAAACCGTCTGGGGAACCGGCTATGTTTTTATCGGCGATGAGGGGAATAAAAGAAATAATGAGACCAAGTGAAATCATAACATCCCTTTTCAGTAAACTCCTGTTGATTATTTTATTGACCGGTTTTTTTATTAATCTTCTTGTGGCAGGGTTTTTCATTCATGTCCTTCACAAAACCACACGTGAACCTTATCTGAGAAATGTAATTAATTATGTCAACTATCTGATAGAAGACATGGGCGCCCCCCCGCGTCTTGAAAGAGCAGAAGAAATTTCCCGGGAATACCTTTTGCATATAGCCTATGAAGGTCCGGAACATTCATGGTCGACTTCTAAATCAGCTTTTCAGATATCAACACACCGCTGGCGGACTATTCATGAGGGCAAGGGGGTGCAGGTCAGGCGGTCCAGGGGACGACATCTTGTTAGTGTTAACCACAAGTACGGACATTTTACGTTCATGCTGGGGAGAGATTTTGGAATCGCTGCTAAGGATTATTCCAAGGTTGCCGTGTTGATTCTTCTTCTGACAATACTCCTTTGTTCCGCATATTTTGCTATCCGCTTTTTACTAAAACCAATTAAATGGCTGCAAGAAGGCGTCAATCAGATTAGCAAAGGCAATTTAGACTATTCTGTGCCTGGAGGGCGCTCCAATGAATTGGGCCGACTTGCGGAAGCATTTAATGAAATGACCGGGAGAATACGGGATATGCTCAAGGAGCGGGAGCAGCTTCTTTTGGATGTCAGCCATGAGCTTCGAACGCCTCTCACACGAATGAAGGTTGCACTTGAATTTGTGCCGGAAGGCCGCGCTGAAAAGAATATCCGTGAAGATGCAAACGAAATGGAGGACATGATCACGGCAATCCTGGAAGAAGCCCGGTTAAGGAATGCTGCGGGCCGTATTGAACGACGGGAAGCAAATCTTAACAAATTACTTAAGGACATTGTCAAGGGTTATGTAAACAGATCGCCTGATTTAGAAGTCGTCGTTCCGGATGACGATGTTTTGCTAGAAGTGGAGCCGGAACTGGTTAAAATCGCATTGCGAAATGTTCTAAACAATGCATTTAAATATTCTGAGTCCAGCGGCCCTCCCGTTAAGGTTGTACTGAATCAGAAGGAAGAATTTACCATGTTGACGGTAAGTGACAGGGGAATAGGAATACCGGAGAATGACCTGCCCCACATCTTTGAACCGTTTTATCGGGTTGATAAATCACGTTCGCGCAGGACCGGCGGATATGGAATCGGTTTGAGCATCTGTAAAACCATTATGGACGCGCACAAAGGTCAAATTGAAGTGGAAAGTGTCCCGGGAAAGGGCACGACGATGAAAATGATTTTTCCAAACTTTTCATAGGCAAGGAAAAATAATCCTATGGGATTAACAAGATCGATAAAAAGAAAAATGATTTTTAATAACCTTTTCATAAAAAGGAAGAACCATGAGAATAAAAAAAATGTTGATTATCCTGACAGCAATTTGGGCTTTATGCACTTTTACTTCAGGTTGTGCTGTGCATAAACGGATGAAGATAGCGGAAAATGCAAAATCCGAGCTTATCGGATTGTCAAAAACAGATCTTCTGTCATGTGCCGGCGTGCCGATGCGTTCGGAAACAATAAACGATATGGAATTCCTGACATATGTGAGTGATGCGACAGGGATAGGTTTTTTTCATCGCAGCAAACGATATTGCGAAGTGACGTTTACTTTACGGAATGGAGTTGTTGAAAAAATTTCCTATGCAGGAAATACAGGCGGCCGATTTTCAAAAGGGGAGCAATGCGCTTATGCTCTTGAACCCTGCATGAAGGTGGAAGACTGATTTTAAAACAGCGTTAAAAACCAGCGCATTCCAAGGAGGATTCCCGTTGTGAAAATGGCGAAAGCAGCAACAGTTAAAAACATGACATTCACCGACTGTTGTATTTGATCTTTATGAAGGGGACAGCCGGCTTCACCGATTGTCGGCTTGGAAATGGTTTTGCCAAAGTAGATGCTGTCCCCGCCAAGCTGAACACCCAGGGCTCCGGCCATGGCCGCTTCAGCAAATCCGGAGTTCGGGCTGCTGTGATTTTTGCAGTCCCTTTGCATAATCCGCCAGGAATTGAAAGCATTTAACTTTAATGGAATCGAGACCAGCCCGATGATCGGTGCAGTGAGCCTTGCCGGAATATAGTTGGCAAGATCATCCAGCCTGGCCGCGGCAAAGCCGAATTTGAAATAAGACTCATTTTTATAGCCGAACATGGAATCCATGGTATTGATGGCCCGGTAGGCAATAGCTCCCACAGGACCAAAAAAGGCAGCATAGAACAGGGGGGCTGTCGCTCCGTCAACGATACTTTCGGCAACACTTTCAACGGCTGCCCGCACGATGCCGGGCTCATCAAGCTGTGAGGTTTCACGGCCTACAATCATTCCTACCCGTTTTCTTGCTTTCGGGATATTCCCTGCCTTTAACGCTCTAAAAACACTGTTGGCATGTTTTGAAAGGTCCTTGGGGCAGATACAGATATAAATCATCAGAACCGAGACAGCATCCCCGGCAAGAGGGTGAAGGCGTCCGGCAATGAATAGCAAACCCAATGAAACGCCAATGCAAATGGTTAATGTGGATATTACACACAATAGTCCGGAAAGGTATTGCGACGATATAATTTGTCTGGAGATTTTTTCAGTGGTTTTTGCCAGCCAACCAATCCAGGAAACCGGATGAGGCAGCTGCCGGGGATCACCCAGTAAAAGGTCGATTAGCAAGGCACATATCAGAATCAGTTCAAGAGGCATTTTTCAGATCTTCATCATCCGGTAAATCTCATCTATGTTTAAGCTTTCCCTGACAGCATCTGCTATTTTGTCAAAAGCCTGTTCAAGGTTATAGGTTGTCAGGATTCTTCCTGCCGGCGACTTGCCGGCCCTTACGCGTAAGCGATCAATAAACCATCGGCGGAATGGATCAGCGTCAAATATGCCGTGAAGATATGTACCCCAGATATGTCCATCTTCTGTTGACACACCGCTGACTTCATTTTCAGTGCGAATTATAACAGTCAAATTGTCTCCACTTGTCCTGCCATGATGAATTTCGTAGCCGGATACTTCTAAGTTTGACGGGAAATGCCTGGCCTTGACCTGGCGCAGCGTTTTTTGAGGGGCCATGGTCGTGGATACAGGCAGAAGGTTCAGGCCTGCCATATGTCCACAGGCGGTTTCAATTTTGTGCGGAT
>JAFDJC010000380.1 GCA_019307665.1 Deltaproteobacteria bacterium
TTAACACGATTCTGCTCGATTTCAATTGTTCTTGAAATATTTTTTTGCATTGCATCTCTGTATGGGGAAATTTTTGGAGCATCTGCAAAAATAGTTGAGTCTAAATTCATTATTGTAAAGCCCTTGCCGCTTATCAATTCATAAGTTTTGGCAAGAATCTTTATGCTGGCCACATCTTTATACTCCGAGTCTGTATCAGGAAAATGCAAGCCGATATCTCCCAAACCGGCCGCTCCTAACAGGGCGTCACACACAGCATGAACCAATACATCGGCATCTGAATGACCGAGCAGGCCCTTTTCAAAAGGAATGGTAACACCGCCCAGAACAAGTTTACGCCCTTCAACCAATCGATGAACATCATATCCCATACCGATGCGCATTTTTAATCCCGCGATTTATTCCATTAATATGAAGAATGTGCTTATATCATAAAACGTAGCTCTTTAGCTTTATGAAAATATTCCCGCTCGTTTGAAAACGATTTTTTTCAAAGAAACTATTATCACAAAACATAAATTTAGGCAAAGCTTGAAGAATAATAATAGTCATTATATAAGAACCTGGGGATTTTAAAAGTGTTATGCCAATCAAAATGATTGCAAGAGAACTTTATTTACTCCTGCGCGAGGTTGAGAAGACTGAAAAGGAGTTAAAAAACGCACCTCTGGAAAAACACTTAGAGATCAAAGACAAACTTAGGAAAATAAAAGCTGAGCGAAATCGAATGCGCGCGATCCTTGAGGGCAAAAAAGACCGTAGTTGAAAAAAGGAGGTCCCTATGAATGGCCTGAAACTAAATGAAATTTCTGTCTGGAAAAAGTTGATCCAGCATGCTGAAATTATGGAACGTCCTGAAAAGCATCTTAAGCATCTTCTAGCAGATAAAGATCGACTTGCAAAATTTTCTTTAAAGGCTGCCGGGATTATTTATGATTTTTCACGCCAGAGGTTAGATGACAAGGCCATGGATCTTCTGTTTGAACTTGCTGAAATCCTAAAGCTAAAACAACAGTTTATTTCCATGTCCAGCGGAGAAAAGGTTAATACCACTGAAAACCGGGCAGCGCTTCACACAGCAGCAAGGAATTTTTCAGACAATCCGGTCTTGGTTGATGGAAAAGATGTGATGCCTGAAATAAGAAATGTAAGAGACGATGTCAAGGTGTTTGCGACTAAAGTTCATGAAGGACAGATAACCGGATCAACCGGCAAACCGTTCAGACACGTGGTTGTCATCGGGATCGGCGGATCATATCTGGGAACGGAGTTTGTCGCCCAGGCTCTTCATCCGTTTGCAGACAAAAATATTGAAATCATGTTTCTCTCCAACGTGGATATCCACAACTTCGGAAGGATTGTATCCCAAATCGACCCTGAAACTACCCTGTGGATCGTTATCTCAAAAAGTTACACAACGGCTGAAACCATTGCCAATGCAAATCAGGCCTATGCCTTTATAACCGAGAAAGGTCTTGACCCTGCTAAACACTTTGCATCGGTTACAAGCAAAGGGTCTCCAGGAGATGATCCCGGAAACCCTGTTCTTTCCTCATTTCACATGTTTGATTTCATCGGGGGAAGATACAGTGTTACATCAGCCGTCGGCGGAGTTCCGCTAAGCCTGTATGTAGGGTATGAGCGATTTGAACGGTTTTTAAAAGGCGCTGAAGACATGGATTTTCATGTCCAGAATGCTTCGGTGGAAACAAACATCCCTATTGTTGCCGCACTTGTTTCAATCTGGAACAACAATTTTCTGGGATATTCGACCCAGGCCATCATTCCATACGCATCGTCTTTGTCCAAGCTGGCGCCTCATATCCAGCAGTTGAACATGGAGAGTAACGGCAAGTCGGTTACAAAAGACGGCGATCCACTGGAAGAACATTCCGGTTGTATTATTTTTGGAGAACCCGGAACCAATGCTCAGCATTCATTTTTTCAATTGGCACACCAGGGACGCCCTTTCCCCATCGATTTTATCGGTATCATCCGTCCCAATTATGAACAGTATCAGAATCAATCAAAGGGGGTCTCCAACCACCAGGAGCTCTGGTCGAATCTGGTTGCACAGCCGGCAGCTCTGGCTCTGGGAAAAGAAGACTCGGAACCTGCAAAATCTTTTCCCGGCAACAGGCCGTCATCAACAATTTTATTAAACGATATTTCGCCGGAAAATATCGGCCGCTTGCTCGCCTTTTATGAGGCTAAAACGGTTTTTGAAGCCTTTATCTGGGGCATTAACCCTTTTGATCAGTTTGGTGTGGAACTTGGTAAAACCCTCGCAACGGATATTCGAAAACAGATGGCAATAAAAAATCAAAGCCCCGATCACAGCTTTGATGACATTGATCCCATAACCAGATTCTACTTGGACACCCTATTTTCCGGCGGGTTTTAATTTAGACGTTTTTACTTTTCAAACCGATATATAACAGCCCCCCAGGTCAATCCGGCACCCAGGGCGAGAAAAACAACTGTGCTGCCTTTGCCTATCCG